>CAMPKR010000120.1 GCA_946887345.1 uncultured Bacteroidota bacterium
ATTTTCATACCTTGTTCCTGCAAAATTATAGAATTTACTTTACACAGTATAAAGGTCTCGAATGTGCTGCAGGTTTTTTCCGGCGCCAATACTACTTAACTTTATGGTATGAAAGGCTTCGTTTTTACAGCATATAGAGAGCAGGCGGGAAGGTCACCGTTCGATAAGTTATTTGAACTATTCATGGAGCTTCTGCAATACACTAACGGCGACGCCACCGAGGCCTTTGATTGGCTCAACCAGCTGGACAGGAAATATGCGCTTACCAACGACGAGTACAGTATCGGCGACTTTATAGAAGATCTGAAGGAGCAAGGTTATTTGGAGGAAAACCCGATAAACGGCGCTTATAAGATAACCGGCAAATCGGAGCAAACGATAAGAATACGTTCATTGGATGAAATATTCGGAAAGCTGAAGAAGGCCAGGCGCGGAAATCACAATACTTTTAAAACAGGCTCCGGAGATGAACTTAATCCTGAAACCAAGCCATACGAATTCGGAGATACACCTGAATCAATAGACTATACAGGCAGCCTGAGAAACGCATTTGTCAATCATGGAATTGAACAGTTTTCAATGCGCGAGAGTGATCTTGAAATGCATGAGCTCGATTTCAAGGCTCAGACTTCAACTGTTTTGATGATCGATATATCTCATTCTATGATCTTATACGGCGAGGATAGGATCACGCCCGCAAAGCGGGTAGCAATGGCGCTCAGTGAACTTATAACTACTCGCTATCCTAAAGACACGCTCGATATAGTAGTTTTCGGCAATGATGCCTGGCAAATTGAGATGAAGGACTTGCCCTACCTGCAGGTAGGGCCATACCATACCAATACGGTCGCGGGGCTTGAACTAGCCATGGATATACTTCGCAGGCGCAAGAATCCCAATAAGCAAATATTCATGATTACTGACGGCAAACCCACTTGCCTGAAGATTGGTAGCAAGTACTATAAAAATAGTTTCGGCATAGACAGCAAAATTCTTAATAAAACACTCAACCTTGCCGGACAGCTGAAGAAACTGAAAATACCGGTTATTACTTTTATGATAGCAAACGATCCTTATTTGCAATCTTTCGTCAGGGAGTTTACGGAGGTTAATAATGGGAAGGCTTTTTACTCATCTCTTGATGGCCTCGGACAGTTCATTTTCGAGGATTATGAGCGAAATAAACGGAAAAGGCTAAAATGACCTTTCAGGCTACTTTCGTATCTTGAGCCGCGATGGATTTGAAACAACAAGTGCATGATTTCTGGAACGAGGCTTCGTGTGGTGAGGAGATGTATCTGAAAGGCAAAACTGCCAGGGAGGCATTTGAAAACCAAATGCAAATAAGATACCAGCTGGAGCCTTATATCATTCCTTTTGCCGGATTTAACACTTCTAAGGACAAGCAGGTTTTGGAAATCGGGGTTGGTCTCGGTGCCGATCATCAAATGTTTGCCCAAAACGGCGCTTTGCTATCAGGGTGTGACCTTACCGAACGTGCTATTGAATATACTCGTGACAGATTGCAGGTCTTTGGGCTAACATCAGACTTAAAAGTAGCAGATGCAGAGAATTTGTCGTATTCCTCCGGGCAATTTGATCTGGTTTACTCCTGGGGCGTAATACACCATAGTCCGAATACCGAAGTGGCTGTGAAAGAGATATATCGTGTGCTGAAGCCGGGGGCAGAGGCGCGAATTATGATCTACAACAAGCATAGCATGGTTGGCTATATGCTATGGTTCAGATATGCGCTCCTTAGGCTAAGACCATTCACAAGTCTCAAGGCCATATATAGCAAATACCTCGAAAGTCCCGGCACCAAGGCATATACCCCGCAGGAAGCAAGGGCAATGTTTGCTGCATTTAGCGAAGTCAATATTGAGGTGGTTTTAACGCATGGTGATTTGCTCAGTTCCAATGCCGGACAAAGGCACAGAGGTGCTTTACTCAATATTGCTAAGAAGATTTACCCAAGATCAATTATAAAGGCATTATTTCCCCGAAAGGGCCTGTTTATGCTGATTAGCGCCAGGAAGTAATTAGTTAACAAGGGTGCCTACCTGTTTGCCGGTCACTACCTTAAGTAGATTGCCGGTGGCGTTCATATCAAAGACTATTATTGGGAGATTATTTTCCTGGCATAGGGTAAATGCTGTCATGTCCATCACTTTTAAACCTTTACTGATAACATCATTAAAGCTCAGTTTCTTGAAACGTACCGCTGTCTTATCCTTTTCCGGGTCGGCATTATAAATGCCGTCTACACGGGTGCCTTTCAATATTACATCAGCATTTATTTCTATTGCCCGGAGTGAACCTGCCGTATCCGTGGTAAAATAGGGATTGCCGGTACCAGCCCCAAAAATTACTACCCGCCCTTTTTCCAGGTGACGTATAGCCCTGCGACGAATATATGGCTCTGCTACTTGCTCCATTTTTATGGCGCTTTGCAGGCGCGTTTTGCAGCCCGTTTTTTCAAGGGAGGCCTGTAGTGCCATACCGTTGATTACCGTCGCCAGCATTCCCATATAGTCACCTTGTGCCCTTTCTATTCCGGTTTCGGCCTCGTTCATGCCCCTGTAAATATTTCCACCTCCTATTACTACGGCTACCTGCACGCCCAGGTCGGTAATAGCCTTAATATCTACGGCATACTGCTCCAGCATTTTCGGATCTAATCCGAAGTTGCGGTCACCCATTAAAGATTCGCCTGAAAGCTTGAGTAATATGCGCTTGTACTTAGGGAGCATGACGTGAAATATTGCCTGCAAAGAAAATAAAAAAAAGCGACTGTATTATATTTATATTAGCTCACAGGGATTCTTATATGTATAAACTGGCATATAAAATCAGCTTTCTGGGATATTTGCTCCTGGAGCTTTTTAGATTCCCACAGTCATCAAAAACTAATGCTGGCGAGCCGCCACGTACCGCAAGACACGCTCATTCTTTCCTGGTCATCCGCATACGAGTTTTGGTTGTTGTCAACGCTGGAAAGGAAGCAACCTGCATCTATAGTTATACACGATAACATTTCGTCGGTAGGATGGGGCAGCCGGTTACAAGGACGCTTTCGTTCCCGGGCGGGAAATGTATAAATACAAAGACCTGCCCCCGGAGTATTTTATATTCACAGATACTCAAAGTACTTATAACATTATAAGGTAGTTCAGACTCACCGTAAAGCAATAAAGCCCCTGTCCGGAGGCTTTATTGCTTGTATATCACTACGGTGTTGCTATTAAGCAAATGGCATTTTTACCACCTGTGCTTTCACTGCTTTGTCCCTGATCATTACAAATACCTCGGAGCCTTCAGCAGAAAAATCCTTGCGCACATAGGCCATGCCGATCGCTTTTCCCAGGCTTGGTGCCTGCGTACCCGAAGTAATGTAGCCTATTTCTTCGCCGGCTGCATTATGAATTTTATAGCCATGGCGTGGAATCCCTTTATCTATCATTTCCAGGCCCACCAGTTTTCGGCTGATGCCGTCTGTCTTCTGCTTTTCAAGAATATTCCTTGCAGTAAAGTCTTTTGTAAACTTAGTTATCCAACCCAGTCCTGCTTCCAGTGGGGATGTTGTATCGTCTATGTCATTGCCATACAGGCAGTATCCCATTTCCAGGCGCAGCGTATCGCGCGCGGCCAGGCCAATTGGCTTTAATCCGCCGGGTGTTCCTACCCTGAAAATTTCGTTCCATATCTGTTCTGCGGCCCCGTCCTTATCCTCAAAATATATTTCTACGCCACCCGCTCCGGTATACCCCGTAGCGCTTACCACTACATTATCAACTCCTGCAAACTTTCCTTTTGCAAAAGTGTAATACTTCAGGTTGGTGATATCCATATCCGTCAGCTCCTGCATGTACTGTATGGCTTTTGGGCCTTGCACTGCCAGCAATCCGGTTTTGTCCGAAATATTGTGCATCTCCACATTTTCGGTATTGTACTTGCTTATCCAGTTCCAGTCTTTTTCAATATTAGAGGCATTTACAACCAGCATGTAAGTTTTATTCTCCTCTATACAGTATACCAGCAGGTCATCTACTATTCCTCCTGTTTCATTTGGCAGGCAGGAGTATTGTGCCTTACCGGCCGTCAGTTTACTGGCATCATTGCTGGTTACGCGCTGTATCAGGTCAAGCGCCTTATCTCCCTTAAGCATGAACTCTCCCATATGGCTTACATCAAAAACGCCTGCGTTTGAGCGAACGGTATGATGTTCCTCATTTATCCCTGAGTAAGAAATTGGCATATTATAACCTGCAAATTCTGCCATCTTGGCCCCCAGATCAATGTGTTTTTGTGTAAAAGGAGTGTTCTTCATGTATACCTGTTTTTTAAGATGGGGCAAAAATAGCATAGCTGCTGCTTATTTCATCATTTAATGTTGGATTTACTGCAAAGAAAAGCCCCCCGGTTTTGGCGGGAGGCTTTTTCTTTATATCAGTATTATCTTTTACATTTTCTGTAGCTTCTTCATATCCTTGAAGTTGCCGTCTTTGTCACGGATGTTCAGAAGGTAGCTGCCTGCGGCCATGTCGTTGATCTGTATCTTATACTCGTCCTGCGCTTTTTCTACATTCCATTCCTGCAAGGTCTGTCCCAGCATGTTGAACAGTATCACCTTGTCGCCATCTGCCAGGCCCTTTACAACTATTTCCTTGCTGAAAGGATTTGGATATACTTCAATATTACCGGTTTGTACCGTGCTGGCAACCGAGGTAGGCCAGCCTTCAATGGTCACGGTGTTAGTGGTCGCAGTAAGATAGCAACCGCTGCCTGTATTGTTACAGATACCATACACCACGTCTTGTCCCGGACCTTTTACAAAGGTCACATACGGCACCGAAGTAGTAGCGTAGAATACCGAGTTGATATACCAGTCAATTGTGAAGTTAGTATTGAAGTTGAACAGGTTTGCATATACCGTTACAAGCGTGCCTTCTGCAGTACCGGTTGTAGACGCAGAAGCTGTTGCCATTGTTGGCAAGCCCGGTGTAACAGCAATCGGCCCCACCGAGTTGCTGCTCACTGTTATGTTGTCATAGCAGCCGGCCAGCGGTGGTGTAAAGTCAAGAGTTACCACATCATTAAAGCCCGGAGCGTAGGTGTATACAGCATTGTTAGGTCCTGACGGATTGCCGTTTACATACCATTGGTAAGTACCACCCGGTGCATTGTCAGTAGCTGTGAATGTTACGGGCTCGCCCTGGCAAACGTTCACGGAGCTGGCAGCTATTGTCACTGCTGGTGTTACCAGCGGATCTATTACCATGTTCACGTTTGCTCCTGCTGTTGATGGAGAAGAGCAAATTAAGCTCGGCGTCATCACTACGGCAACTACATCGCCTGAGCTAAGCGTACCTGCTCCGGCAGTATAGCTTGCGCCTGTTCCCACGTTGATGCCATTTACTGTCCACTGGTAAGTTGGGGTTGTACCGCCGTTAGTTGGATTTGGCGTAAATGTTACCGGGTCATCCGCGCAGGCTGTTGTCCCTGGATTGGCAGAGATCGTAACAGAAGGCACTGTGTTAGTATGTACGGACATCGTTATTGCCGGGCTGGTAGCCGTAGGGGTGCTCGTACAAATGTTCGTACCCGCAGTTACTACTACTTCTATCACGTCGCCATCTAACAGGCCGGCACCCGTGTACAGGGAGCTGTTGATTCCTACGTTCACGCCGTTTTTCTTCCATTGGTAAGAAGGGCCGGTACCGCCATTAGTAGGAGTAGCATTAAAGTTCACAATGGTACCTACGCAAATAGTATCGTTAGGAGTAGGTACTACGTTTACAGAAAGTGGAAGACCTGCATTTACAGTAAGTTCAGAAGCTACTGAAGTACCAACGCAACCAAGGCTTGATGTTACCTGCACTGTGTAGTTTCCTGCCAGGCTCGCTGAGTAGGTCATGCTGGTAGCGCCTGATATCGGGTTACCATTCAGGTACCACTGGTAGCTTGCACCTTGAGACGCAGTAAATGTAAAGTTGTCTCCTGTACAGATATTCGTAGTCCCTGTCGGAGTAATGGTTGGTGTCGGGCCTGGTGTCACTGTTACTACCACCGGCGTACGATCGTTATTGCCGCAGCCCGGAGAACTTGTAGTGGCTACAAAGCCCAGTGTTTCATTCGTTCCGCCGAATTGGCTTGCACCATTGTGATGGAAATACATCCTGTTGGTTGGCGGATCGTATACTATAGTAGCCATGTTACTCAGGTTCGTAAATGCCTGCAGTACGTTGATAGTGCTGGAGGTAACATTGAATCTTGAAATGTTATTGCTTGGCCAGTCCTCTCTGAATACGATATGGTAATCAGTGCCATCAAATTCAGCCCAGCCGTATGAAGCCCAGCTGTTTGTCCAATAGTATGTGAAGCCTGTTATGCTTGAGTTAAGTGTTGTAACTACACCTGTGTTCAGGTCTACATGGAAGACAGTAGTAGTACCGTCAAAGACCAGCACATATCCTTCTCCGGGAGCTATGAACGATCCGTAATTGATATAGATCGACTGGCTAAGCATTACTACCGTACCTGTTATTTGCAGGTTTTGATCTAATTCATAAAGCCTGTCAAAATTATCGAATGCCCAGAATGAACTACCCAGTGTCCAGTTGCTCGACATTTGCCACAGTTGTCCGTTCGCCTGGTCGCCAAAGAAGCCTTCTCTGAAGTTCAAAGACGTACCGCCGCTTAAATCTGATTTATTGAAGCGACCGGTATTCATGTCACCTGTATAGTAGATATAGTCAGCGCTGGCTGCAATGCCACCGTAATCCCAGCCTGTTTCGGCAAGGTGGTCTATTATAACGGCACCTGTTGTATTAATCCCCTGTATTTCAGTTTGTATGCTGTTCTCCGCATAGTAGGTAGTTGTAGCGGTAGGGAATACAGTTACATTGTCGCCAACTACTACCGGTGTACCACCTACCAGCTGCGTATACCAGGCAATAGTGCCGCCTGTAACCGGAGTTGCCGACAGGTTTGCAGGAGAACCACACGCAACCGAAAGACTGGTCGGGTTAACTGCAGGTGCAGCGCTCGGAAGTGTATCCACTAATATCGGAGCAGAAGTGGCAGTAAGTCCGTTTACAGTACAGGTAAGTGAAGCTTGGAAATACGTCGGAGATGTCAGCGCGCTGGTAGTATATACAGGTATAGTGCCGCCAGAAATATTTGTATAGATAGTATTGTCAGGAGATGACTGCCATTGGTAGTTTACGCCTGTAGTCGTGCCACCTGTGAGGCTTAACGTTGTTGTACCGCCATTGCAGATTATTAAAGGCACTGCCGTTGTTACACCCGTATTAGGTCCTGTTACGGTAACAGTAACCGGCGTAGATGTAGCAGACTGGCTGCTGTTGGTGCATGTAACTATGCAATGGAATTGCGTTGTTTGGGTTATCGTGCCGC
>CAMPKR010000121.1 GCA_946887345.1 uncultured Bacteroidota bacterium
GCGGCAGCTATGCCGGCATGCAAGCTGCTTTGACATTGGTCCGCTCTCTGCGATCGGTATTAATACTCGATGACGCACAACCCGCCAACAGGTATGCTCCGCACTCACATAATCTGCTACTGCACGACGGTGATGATCCTGCCCGGCTACAAACTGTCGCGCGCCAGCAGGTACTCGCCTACCCTAACGTAGAAATAACTGAGAATAGAGCAATCTCCGCTAAAAAAAACAAAGGAGTATTTACCGTTAAGGACAATGAGGGAAATACCTATACTTCAAAAAAAATGCTCATAGCTACCGGACTAAAAGATATAATGCCCGATATAAACGGTTTTGAAGAATGTTGGGGTAAATCAATAGTTCATTGCCCCTACTGCCACGGCTACGAAATAAAAGATAAAGACCTCGGCATTATGACCTTTCCTGAAGCAGCGGTAGAATTTGTCCCGCTCGTTTACAACCTGAGTTCTAAGATCATACTATTCCTGGACGGAGATGCCGAAAAAAAGACAGGGAACTTTATAGCTGATAAAAACATAAAGCTGGTAAAAGAACGGATAGCCAAAGTCCTTCACGATAACGGGCAGCTACATACCGTAGTAACCAAAGAGGGCGGCGCCTACCCTCTCGATGCACTCTTTGTAAGCCTTAACTGCAGCCAGAAAAACGACCTGGCAAGCCAGCTGGGCTGCAAAATGTGCGATGACCGCTTTATAGATGCAGACGTGGTGGGGCAAACTAATATTCCCGGTCTCTATGCAGCGGGCGATTGCACTACGCCCATGAGGGCTATTTCAGTTGCCATAGCCGCAGGATATAAAGCAGGTATAGCCATCAACAACGAACTGATAGAAGATAGCCTGAAGAAAGACTAAGCCTCTATCCTCAAATAACACCAAATCCTAAAAGAAAGGCGAATGCAAGAAGCGTCAGCCCAACGACAAGCTGCAAAGCCTTAATAGTCACCTTTTTAAGCAGTTTGCTACCCAGGTAAGCCCCGAGAAAAGCAGAAAGTGTAGCAACAATAATTAAGTTATAGTCGAAAGCCCCTGATTGCCCAATGATCTTACCCGAATAAATACTTAGCCGGGCTATATCTATAAGAACAGCTATGGCCACCCCGGTAGCAATGAAAACTTCTTTGCTCAAGTTGGCCCGAATCAGGAACGCAGAACGCAAAGCCCCCTGGTTACCCGAAAGGCCTCCGAAGAATCCGCTCAGTGCACCACCAAGCGGCAAGTATTTTTGAGGGAAACTTAGCTTGCCCAATCCTGGAACGAGATCAATGAGGGCAAACACAGCCAGTAGAATGGCAATTAAAAGCTTCACAGGCGTTACTGCAAGCTGCCTGTCGAAAGCATGATATTCATACAAAGGTTGCATACCCGTTATAAGGCTAAGCAGGTAGGCGCCAATGAACGAGCAAATGATAGCAGGAAGGCCAAAACGGAGCAGCACTGCTCTATCAATGCTCTTACCTACCAAAACCAGCTTGAACAGGTTATTCAGGAAATGAACAATAGCCGTAAGTGCAATTGCCAACTCTATAGGAAAGAAAAAAGCGAATACAGGCACCAGCAAAGTACCCAGCCCAAAACCCGAAAAGAAAGTAAGGCCTGATCCAAGCAATGCCACGAGGCAAATGACTAAGTATTGCACAACAGAAAGATAATCTTTTAACCGCATTTAAGAAATGAAATCACCTCAGCTGCGCAGTGCATCCCTCATCCTGCCCCATAGCGCGGCAGCCCCTTTGTGCCTCCGCTTTGGTAACTGCGGACATACTGCCTGCATGATACATACCACCGGTAGGATCAGGACAGGTGCAGGTGTAGGTCTTCATACAAGATTGGATACCAAATGTAAAGACAGCAAGGATTAAGAGATGGAACTTTTTCATGATCTATAAGTATTAAAACCGTTACCTTAGTTTTGAGCAGTACGCAGCACACAAAATATAATTTTGGCTTGATATTAAAAACTGTGGGAACAGTTTTACAGGCGCTCAGCAGTGAATAACTACGAAGACTACATATTGCCTGAACTCCGCGACTGGCAGAAAAAAATGCAGCGCAAGCCTACATTCACCAACCGCATGGCCAGAACCCTGCAGCAGAAAGCCAATCGTCTCATTCCCGAGAAGGTACACAATGTCATTACCGGCGCCGTTAAGCATACTATAAAAGCGGTGTTAACAGGCGCCGAGTTCATTTCCTCAAAACCTCTCGCCAATGCGAGCCTGGAGGCAAGGGAATACCGGGTTCAAGACCGCATCAATGTCTATAAAAACACCTCTGCTGCTGAAGGCGCAATAACAGGTGCCGGGGGTATTCTGTTAGGTCTTGCCGACTTCCCTATCTGGCTCACGCTGAAAATGAAACTCCTCTTTGATATTGCCGGCCTCTATGGCCACGACGTGAGCGACTATAAGGAACGCCTGTATATACTATTTGTTTTCCAACTGGCCTTCTCGGCTGGTGAATATCGCCGGGATATATATGCTAAAGTAGCCGACTGGGACAATTACAGCAAAACCTTACCCCCTTTTGATGAATTTGACTGGCGCAGTTTTCAGCAAGAGTACCGCGACTATATAGACCTCGCCAAAATGCTCCAGCTCATTCCCGGCATTGGTGCAGTAGTAGGCTTCTATGTAAACCATAAGCTGACAGAGAAGCTGGGCAAGACAGCGATGAATGCGTACAGGCTGAGGTGGCTTTCGGAGCAGGCAAAATGACCACAGAAAACCGTTTTGTTTACATTTTGACGAGCTTTTTTTGAAAAAATGCTGTATTGACGCGGGTTCTATATTTCCTCATGTTCCTTTTTGTTTACTTTTTGTTGCCTTTTTGTTTCCTTTTTTTAGTTGCATCCGGGATGCTGGATGCTCGATACTGGATACTTGATGCTCGATGCTTGATACTCGATACCGGATACTCGATGCTTGATACCGGATATAAGGCTGTGTTTCAAAGAGCAGGTGGCTGTGTGCAATGGTGCAAGAACCAACGGGTAAAGTTGGTGAGGGGGTAGAAGCAAATAAAGTTATCCGGAAAGTAAGGCTTAGGAATTCTGATACAGCGGACGCGGTCATTCCCGATTTCAGCGTACAAGTCTTGAGTCGGGCCCCGTGGCGAGACCCGGCTGGGACAGAGGCCCCTGATCGAACTGCTTATTTCAGGATTTCAATTTTCCGGGTAAGATTTTTTTCTTGCGAAACATAGTGCAAAATATAGGAACCATTCGCGTGTCCCGAAAGATCAAAGCTATAGAACTGCTCACCATTTACTTTTTTCCTGTCAATAAATCTGCCGAGGATGTCGTAAACGGTAATTTGCCCGCTTTTTGACAAACCCTTGTCGAGTCGCACCCGGACATGGCCAGTGCCCGGATTTGGAAAGACGTCTATTCCGGAGTTCACAGACTGTGTTGTTACCGCATTCGGGCCTGCTTCTATGTGGATATAGAGGTCGGGCTTATAATTTCCGGGGCCATACGCCGTTCCGTTGTATACTTCGCGCACATCGTAATAGCATAAAGAGCCAAAATTAAATTCTGTAAGCGTTACCGTGTCGTCAACGAGACAATGCACGTAGGCAACGTGACCGCTGTTACCGACCCCGCTGCCATCACCAGTGTGGTCTCCCCACCACGCTATTGCTCCGATAGCGGGGATAGTATCGCACAGATAGTTAAATGGTGCGACCGACAGAACGGGCTGCCAGTTAACCGGAGCTCCGAGGTTACCCGGAACAGGAATATTATTTACCGAGTCGTTGGTGAAGAAATAAGGCGTAGTACTACTGGTATCTGTAAAACCCATATCCTTATTGAGATTCCATGCCACCCACGACCCCGCATTGTAGCGGCAAAATCCCCAGGCGTCAGGTGCATCGCTGCAGTTATTGTTATTTAGCATGCATGCGCTGGTGTTCGCCGATTTGTAGGGGTAAGTTGAATAGCAGGTATTGCCTTGGCCGTTCTCATTACAACGGCTGACATCGAGACAAGACTGAGAGAGCTTCATGAGAAAAGCATCGCTGGCGGCCGGGTTGACACTGAGCCAACCGTTAGCGCTAACGAGCCACTGAGAGGCATTAATGTCAAAGTCTACCTTCCCATAGTAATCACCTGTAACGTAAATATTGTCATTAGGATCGAGTGCTACCGCGCGCATGATACCACCGGAATTATTACCCCATGTGTCAACCTCGGTGCCTGCGGCTGACCTGGCCCAGATCATCTTTCCGTCAGGGGTCAGTTTCAGTATAAACCCATTCACCCAGTGGCTGCCCGGCCCTCCCGTTCCTACCAGTTTATATGTCTCGCCGGCATCGGGATTGAAATCCATAGTGTCAGAAAAAATACCTGTGCAAATAACATTATTATATCTGTCAATGGTCGCCTTCACCATGTCATCATACCCCATTCCGGGAAAATCGGCAACCCATATGAAGTCACCGTTGGGAGTTAGCTTTTCGATAAAGAAGTCCCGGTTGTTCTTCCAGTGTATCCAATGCTCACCAATGCCCGGGTCCATATCTACGCTGTCGTAGTAGTAATAGCCGGTAACATAAACATCATCATTAAGGTCAGTAATTATTGAATTAGTATGCACATCGGCCGGAGTATTATTTAGTTTCTTTGCCCATAGAAAATCACCGGCAGAATCTAATTTGGCTATAAAAATGGCCTGGTTAGTAAGGATATATGTGGCGGAACCGGGATCGAAATCGACGGGACCGTAATAATCCCCGGTTACGTAAATATTTCGGTTGCCATCGAGGGTCATGGTCGGCCAAAGAATATTAACAGAGTTCGACTGACCTTGAAAATGCCTGCCCCATACGTAGTTTCCGAAGGGATCCAGTTTGACGACGAATCCACCTGTACCCTGGGTGGTATAGCTGTCTACTCCCGGGCCAGGATCCAGATCGATCACCGCGACGGAAGGATAATTATTGTAATGCCCAAGTACGTAGACGTTTCCTAATGTGTCCACCTCCACATCTTTTGATACATCAAAATGGTCACCTCCAATCTGGCGTGCCCATTGCAACTGTCCTGCCGAATCAAGTTTTAATACAAAAACGTCCCTGCTTTCAATGTTGGAATTGAAAAGGAGCTGCCCGGCACCCGGGTCAAAATCCACCGTGCTGTCAAAACCGCCCGTTAGGATAATGTTGCCATACTTATCCATCGCAGCGCCATAGAGCAATAGATAGAAATAATTAGTCCAGGTTGTACTGTCGGGGGAATTCCATTCTCTCGCCCAAATGAAATTGCCGTCAGCGTCCAGCTTCTGAACAAAAATATTGTTGTTATAGCCGGTTCCAAATAGATTGTACACACCGGGACCGGGATCAAAATCAACAGTGTCTTTAAATGTACCAACGGTGTAGATATTGCCGGCACTATCCCTAAAAACGTAACTTGAATACTCAGTATTGGTTCCACCCGTGGTTTTTACCCAATTGAATTGTTGTGCGTTTGTAACAGCAGTGCTTGAGAGGAGAATAAGTATTATAAAAAGGTTTCTCATTTATAGGTTTTTGCCGAATAAAGATATAAAAATGATTATTGCTGAACGGATATTTCCTTAAAGCAGATCGGGTTGTCTGAACTGGGATTTATGCAATTGAAGGGATTCTTGAAATTTTTTCGCAAGTCGAAAAGACTTGCGGCAGTTGGGGGCAGGTGATATGATGGGCGTAGTTGTCTGAACCGTGATCTATGGGATTAGTTGGATTCTTGAGAATGTCGCGAGTGGGTCATATCATTTGAGTTGTGTGCGTTCAACTTATCAAGCTGAAGACCGTTTACAAAACGGCTTTTTATTGAGGTTCGAGATGCCCTGCGGAACATCCGGAACAGCATGACTATTTTGCTCCGTACGTGCTACCCTATTCCACATAACAGAAATTTCCCAGGCAGGCCAATGTGAACGATATGCCCCAGAGGGGCTACCGCTTTGTAGATATTTATTGTAGGATATTTTGCTCCGTAGGAGCTACCCTACTCCACATGGGTAAAAATATACCGGTCATTATGTTCTACGCCGAAGTCGGTGAGCATTTTCTTGTATTCATCCCTGAAGGGCGTCTTGCTATGATGCTCTTGTTGTTTGCGTATATATTGTATCACTCCGTTCAACTGCGACCGGCTATGGCTGAACGCTCCATAACCTTCCTGCCATCGGAATTTGTGTGCGGTGAGCCGTTCTTTATTTATCCATTCGGATGAATCGCATTTTACTAACCTGAGTAATTCAGATATTGACTGAGTGGGGGCCAGGCCAATAAGAAAATGTATATGGTCTGCCACGTTGTTGATCGCGAGCATCTGGTGACCGTTATTTTGTACGGTACCTGTTATATAAAGTCTTAACCGTTCATCCCATTTGGGATCCAGCATGGCGCGGCGGTATTTGACCGCGAAGACAACATGGATATAGAGTTGCGTGTATGTATTTGCCATGGTCGGGGCATTTATTATGTAATATAGGGTAGCTCCTATGGAGCACATGAATTTTGTGGATATGTGGGCTACAAAGCGGTAGCCCCGCCGGGGCAAATGGGGATGCTGCGGAACAAATCGAACAGCGGGGTAAGTTGTCCGAACTGGGATTTATGCAATTGAAGGGATTTTTGAAATTGTTTCGTAAGTCGAAAAGACTTGCTGCACATCAGGCATAGGTGAAAAACACTTATGCTAGATGGCGGTACTATATAGAGATCAAAAGCTGTATATTTATGACACTAATATACCCGTATGAATAAGATAGTTTTAAATCTCGTTTTTCTCTTTTCATTTATTTCTGCAGATGCCCAGAATTTTCATTGGGCTGCCAGGTTTGGATACAACCTGTTAGCCACGCGTATCATTACAGATAATTGCGGGCATATCTATGTAACAGGCCGGGCTGCTGCATTTACCGATTTTGATCCCGGACCGGGATTTTATAATGCACCCGACTACGGTATGTATTTACAGAAGCTGGATACCAATGGGAATCTTATATGGGCAAAAACTTTTCCCGGGGGAGCATTCCCCAGTGCGTTGGACATACTGGGAGACAGCGCTATCGTAATAACAGGTTCGCTCGGCGCTGCTACTGATTTTGATCCGGGTGCAGGAACTTACACCCTTACACCACATCCCTTCGGCGGAGATGGTGATGTATTTGTGGTAAAGACAGACAGCAGTGGGGAACTCGCCTGGGCTAAAAGTATTGGCAGCAACTGGAATATTGAATTTGCACGATCAGTGTGCTTTGATAGCCAGGGAAATGTGCTTTTTACCGGAAGGACGGGTGACTCTACAGATTATGACCCTGGAGCCGGTAACTTCCATAT
>CAMPKR010000122.1 GCA_946887345.1 uncultured Bacteroidota bacterium
GAACTATACTCTTCCTTTTCTGGACCATCACCCACTTTGCCAAAAAGCTGGTGGCAGGAAAAGACGATGAACCGACAGGCTATCAAAACCTGCTGATAATGGGCGCCGGCGTAGTAGGCGGCCTGGCTTATACTTTTTCTGATACATTCTGGTTCTCAGCCGTGGAAGCGGAAGTTTATGCAACCTCATCATTTTTCACTGCCCTTGTATTCTGGGCGATACTGAAATGGGAGCACGTGGCCAATGAGCGTTACGGCGATCGCTGGCTGATATTTATAGCGTATATGACAGGTCTGTCAGTAGGTATACACTTGCTGAACCTCCTTACCATCCCGGCCCTGGCAATGGTATATTACTATAAGCGCTATGAAGTGACCACGCGTGGCTCTATCATCGCCTTCCTGGTGGGATGTATACTGCTGGCCTTTGTGCAATTCGGCATTATTCAGTACCTGCCAATCTTCGCATCAAGGCTTGACCTACTCTTCGTAAATACATTCCGCCTGCCATTTGATTCCGGTGCTATTACCTTCATCGTATTGCTGGTAGGCCTGCTTACCTGGTTGCTGATGTATGCCAAAAAAAGGGGCTGGTACCTGGTGCATACCGGAGTACTCTGTACCACTTTTATCATCATAGGTTTCTCCAGCTACCTGGCTCCTATCATCCGCTCAAGGGCTGAAGTACCTATTGACATGACCAACCCTGATAATACGCTCAGCCTTATCTCTTACGTGCAACGTGAGCAGTATGGGTCGCAGCCGCTGGTATTTGGGCGTGACTTTGACAGCCCGGTAAAACGCGAAGGTGGAAGGCCGGTGTTTAAAGACAACGGTCACTACTACATGCAAACGCAGAAGGATGGCAAAGACTACTACGAAGTGGTAGGCGATAAGATAGAATATGAATATGACAACCTGCGTTTCTTCCCGCGCGTATGGGACGGCAACGACGGAGGGCACGTATCATTCTACAAGAGCTATTTAGGACTGGAAGAAGGCGAATCTCCGACGGCGGGTGACAACATGAAATTCTTCGTTGGCTACCAGCTGGGCTGGATGTGGTGGCGCTACTTTATGTGGAACTACGCAGGCCGCCAGAACGATATAGAAGGACAAGGCGATCCACGCTTCGGGCATTGGATATCGGGTATCAAGTTCCTGGACAAAGGGAAGGTAGGTGACCTGGATCTTGCCGGACGCGGCATCAGCGACAACAGAGCACGTAACGAGCTCTACTTCCTGCCATTCATACTTGGCTTGCTGGGATTAGTGTTCCAGTTCAACAGGGACAAACGGGACGGTATAGTCACCTTTATGCTCTTCTTCTTTACAGGTATAGCCATTGCCATATACCTGAACATGCCACCGCTGCAACCGCGTGAAAGAGACTATGCCTTCGCAGGTGCTACATACGCCTTTGCCATCTGGATAGGACTGGGTGTGCTGATGGTGAACCAGTGGTTCCAGAAAGTGGTGAAAGGAAATGCGGGAGGACTGCTGGCTATAGTGCTTTGCCTGCTGGCAGTGCCGACCCTGATGGCCAAAGAAGAATGGGACGACCACGACCGCTCCAAGAAACGCCTGGCGCACTCTACTGCTTATAACGCTCTGAACTCCTGCGCACCGAACGCGATACTATTCACCTTTGGTGATAACGATACTTACCCGCTGTGGTATGCCCAGGAAATAGAAGGTATACGCACGGATGTGCGCATCATTAACCTGAGCCTGCTGGGTATAGACTGGTATATAGACCAGCTGAACCGCAAGATCAACAACGCAGACGCGATACCAATGATCTGGCAGCGCAAGGACTATGCAGGTGATGCACACAACTATGTGCAGTATAACGAGAACAGCAGGATAGACCAGAGCAAGCACTATGACCTGGTAGAGATCTGTAAGTTCCTGGTAGCCGATGAAACCAAGGCTATGACACAGGGCGGTGAAATGATGAACTACCTGCCTGCCAAGAATTTCTCGCTGAAGGCACCGAGCAAGGAAGAACTGGTGAAGCTGGGTATGGTGAAAGCCGCGGACACATCAGTGATCAATACCGAGATAAAATTCACTGCTCCTAAGGACATGCTGATAAAGGATGATATAGCCGTGCTGAACATTATAGCCGGTATAGCATCTGATGGGTGGAAGAGGCCTATATACTTCGGTGGCGGCCTGCCGGGTGACAATTATGCGGGTCTTGACAAATACCTGCGCCTGGAAGGTGTGGTGTACCGCCTGATGCCATTCCAGTATGTTGACTCTCTGACTTTGGCTTCTGTGAACATACCGGGCACAAAGGGTACGGTGGATCTTGACAAGACTTACGACCTCTTTATGAACAAATACCAATGGGGCAATTCAGAAAGGGATGATGTTTATTTTGACGAAAAGAACAGGCTGATGTTTGCCGCTTACCGTGTGAATGTATCGCGCGTGGCCAACCAGCTGAGCATGGCCGGCCGCAAGGCTGATGCCGTGAGGATACTGAATAAGATCGATTCGGTGCTGAGCCAGTCGGCATATCCATACAATCCGTATACTCTGGAGATGTTTGATGCATCGGCCTACTTTATGGCTACGGCGTACTACAATGCCGGAGATAATGCGAAAGCGGCCAAGGTGGCCAGCCAGTTTGTGGAAAACCTGGAGAAGGACATAGCCTGGATATTGTCATTAGGTGATGATGGAAAAGAACAGCTGACACGCGATGCGCAGCAGGACGTAAGCCTGATCAACGAATTCAGCAGGCTGGCAGCGAGCCGCGGCGACACTGCGTTTGCCAAGAAAATGAACGACAAGACCGACATGCTGATACAGAAAATGAGCAAGGAACTAAACATGGAAAGCATGATGGGTCCGCGCCCATAGTTTTAACAGTCTTTAAATCCCCCCGCGAACCGGGGGGATTTTTATTTTATGTAAATTTGGAGTGATGAAACGAATCGCAATTCCTGTCCTTATCCTATTGTTGTTGCTTGCTGTAAATATCTGCTTCGGCCAAAGAAAAGCTGTATTGGTAAAGTTGGCTTCTCAAAAATCGAGGATCACACATTTCGAAAATAGAGGAGATTTCAAAAACGCGAACAACCTGCGTAAGGATGCAAATGCCATTATGCAGGCTACTATTAATGACTTTGAAGACAACTTTAATTATTGCGAGGTATATTACTTTATCGATACCAATCTCTATAAAGTTCTGGCTTCTAAGTTTGAGGGAGTATTGCTAGATCGGGATTTAAAACCCGTTAGCAACCCAGTGATTAAAAACGGTGATACGAAATTTTTGATAGTGTATTACGGCGTACCTGATGACGCTGAAGTAAATAAAATAGACAGCACATCTTATAGAAGCATCAGGTATCCGAATGATGGCCTTGTAGTATTAGGACATGACTATAAACGCGTACGCCGGCTGGATCATTTTATATACTATAACCATCCCTTTAGAAAAAAGATGAGAGGGTATATATATACTTCAAAACATTTCACGCTTGAGTATAAACCCCACGCTGAGGACTTACAGCAGAATCTGACGAATTTCATTGGTCTTGGCGGACGGTAGCCGCAAAAAACCTGCATTTTCCGAGTGCAGCCCGTTGCATATAACTTTGTAAGATTCGACACAAAATAAAAAGCCTTGCAGACCAACTGCAAGGCTTTTTTGTGGAGGTCGCGAGCGGATTCGAACCGCTGTAGCAGGTTTTGCAGACCTGTGCCTAGCCACTCGGCTACGCGACCGTGAAGATGGCAAATGTAGTAAAAAATCGTTTCTTTACAAGCAGAAACTAAAAAATCGGATGCTGCGGAAAGATATAATAGCCGAATCGGAAATGATACTGACTGAGGGCGGCCGTATCTACCACCTGGACCTTGCCCCGGAGCAACTGGCACCAACGGTAATAGTAGTTGGAGACCCCGACAGGGTGCAAATGGTATCGCGTTATTTTGACCGGGTAGAGCATAAAGCAAAGCACAGGGAATTCATTACGCATACCGGCTATATAGGCGGCAAGCGGTTATCGGTGGTATCCACAGGCATAGGCCCGGATAACATAGATATAGTAGTGAATGAACTGGATGCGCTGGTGAATGTAGACTTCGGCAGCAGGACAGTTAAAGAACAAAAGACTACCCTATCGATCATCAGGTTTGGAACCTGCGGCGCGCTGCAACCAGATATAGCGCCGGACAGCATGATCGTGTCTTCGCATGGCATAGGCCTGGATAACCTGATGCACTTTTATAAATACAGCAGCAGTCCCGAGGAGATATTTATTCTGAATGAATTTCTGCGACACACATCGCTACCGGGTAAAAGCTTGCAGCCATATGTAATGGAAGGATCTATATCGCTGAGGAAACACTTTGGAGAAAAATATGTACATGGCATCACAGTTACTTGTCCCGGATTTTACGGGCCGCAGGGGCGCGTGCTGCGCGCACCCATAGCCTACCCTAACCTGATAGATGCGCTGAGCAGCTTTAAGAGCGGCATGCACCGCATAGTGAATTTTGAGATGGAAACTTCTGCTATCTACGGGCTTTGCAGAATACTGGGACACCAGTGCCTTTCGGTGAATACGGCGATCAACAATCGCCAAAGCAAAAAGGTATCGAGTGCAAAAGCGCAAAGCGTTGATAATATGATCAAGGAATCGCTGCAAATAATAGAAAAGATATAAGAGTAAAAATCAGAACAATCAAATAACATTACCTTTACAAAATCATGTATCCTGACTTTCAATATTTACTACGTGGCCTTTTAGGAGTTGATGTGCCTGAGTGGGTGGGCATTTTTAAGACATTCGGCTTTTTTGTGGCACTGGCATTTATGGCCGGGGGCCTGGTGGTGGTGCGTGAAATGAAACGCAAGGAGCAACTTGGCCTACTGCAACCGGAAATAGTAGAAAGAGAAGACAAAAAAACAGGCGTAAAGAAAAAAGTGGCAGTGCTGCCTCACCAGCGAGTTACGGACATACTGGTGATAGGTGCTATATCAGGACTTATAGGGGCCAAGCTATTTAACGCACTGGAGACATGGGAAGACTTTATTAATGATCCAATAGACAACTTGTTCTCGCGTAGCGGACTTACTTTCTACGGCGGGCTAATTGTTGCTGCTGCTGCACTTGCTTATTATTGCCGGAAGCATAATATAAGCTTTGTTCACTTTGCAGACTCGGTAGCGCCGGGGCTTATGCTGGCGTATGGTGTTGGAAGGCTTGGCTGTCATTTTTCAGGGGATGGTGACTGGGGTATCTTCAATAGTGCCTATGTAACGGGAACTGACGGTGCTTTAAAACTGGCAGGACCGGGAGAGTACCAATCGATGCTGCAGACAGCCCACCCGTACTTCGTTAGCAATTTTGGCAGCCTTGAGGCTGTACCTCACATGAGTGTAGTAGCCCCGTCGTGGCTGCCTGACTGGAGCGTTGCCATGAACTATGCCCATAATGTAAATAATGAAGGTATGCGCCTGGCAGACTGCGTCGGCAACTATTGTGCTGTGCTGCCTGTAGGTGTTTTCCCCACATCACTTTACGAGGCTATTACATGTACCATACTTGCTTTTCTGCTTATAGGTATGCGCAATATTTTTAAGTATCCCCTGCATCTCTTTGGATTCTACCTTATACTCAACGGACTGGAGCGGTTCTTTGTAGAAAAGATAAGGGTGAACTACAAGTACGATTGGGGTTTTCTTCAGCCTACCCAGGCGGAAATCATTTCGACGCTGCTGGTACTGACGGGTCTGAGTATTCTATTGTTTTATAAGCCCAAAAAAGAAGTAGGGCCTGCATAGGTGTTCCCGCGGCAATAATTGACAGTTAAAAATGTTATTTTAATAGGATCAATTATCCGCCCTTGACAAAGTTTATAGCAACAATATTATTCGTAGTCTTTTCTATGCCTGCAGCTGTGCAGGCTAAAAATGACACGCTGTCTGCTGCTGATAAAAAAGCAATGGCCCTCGCCTATTGGAATTCCACTTATGGAAGTTTCTATTTTGCTGATAGCTTTTCGAGAGCCGGGGACAGCATCAATGCCGGTATTGCCCTGCAAAAGATATCACCATACTATCTATGGTACGAGTATGAGCTGAGCCCTGCAAATATTGACTCTTTCCTCGGGGCCCAATACAAGCTCAGAGCCGAGGACCGGGAAACTTACAAAGCGGTATTCAACAGGGCCTGGAATAGCCACAAACCAGAAAGTTTTACAAGATTCAAAGCCTATCATGACGAAGACCAGGACATGCGGAACTTAACGAACGACTGTGGTACTGACATCAACTGTAGCGCTGCATCCAGGGCGATACGGCTTTCAGATAGCTTGCATGGCAATTACTTATACGAATACGTGAGCAAGAAAGGCTGGCCCTCATTTGAGGACGGCGGTGTGTATGCTTGTGTTCTTGCTATCCATGACCATGGGAGGCATGCGTTTTACCTACCTTATATAAAGCAAGCCGTACTGGATGGTCAAGCGCCGACGAGCCTATATGAACTAGTTGACCATTGGAAAAGAAGTGACTTCAGACTTGAGCGTTTCCTAAACGATCTCAGGACAAGAGAATATGCGAAAATAGACATCAGCGAACTAACAAAATTCGACAGTGCTGATCTTTTCAAGTTGATGATGCCACCGGACAGCACCCTTAAACTCATCGCTGAAACCACAAAGGAGCTATGCCCTCTCGACCATTACTTTATGAGCGAGGGAAGTTTGGATGACGACCAGAAATGGTGGAACAAATATCAATATAAAGGCAAGAATGCTGAAATAGGACAAATACAGCAACTGATCCTGGATAACAGTTGCTACAACGAGGACAAGAAACGTGCATTAAGAGATGCAGAAAGGAATCAACATAAGCTGTGGTACAAAAGCGGAATACGCGAAGAGGGTCCGTATAAAATGTATGTATACCTGGTAAGCGCGAGGGCCAAGCCCCCGGTTGAACGTTTGAAAACTGCTTCTGATACCTTCAGGTTATATTTTGAGACCGACAAATTCATACTCACTCCAAGGCAGCAGATACGGCTGCAACATATCCTGGTGGACAGCATTGGCTTGTGTGATAATATCAGCATATCGGGCTACGCAGATAACACAGGGGAAGAAAAACGAAACACAGAACTTTCCTCTCAAAGAGCAGAAGAAATACGGACCTACCTTACCGATACAGGCATTAAACCCGAGGCCATCCGCTATTGCAAGGGGAAAGGCGTGGCAAACCGCAATAATGGAGGTAAGCAAGTTGCTGAGGACCGCAGAGTAGACATAATTGTCAAATATTAGTAAGCTCTTCTGCCAGTAGTATTAACAATACCTTAATTT
>CAMPKR010000123.1 GCA_946887345.1 uncultured Bacteroidota bacterium
TACATACATTGACCAATATGCCGGTCCGTACTACTTCCCAATGAGTATTTTGACCGATACTTCATTCCATACAGGACATGACACTTTTATGAACGCTTGGTTTTCGAAACACCTGTATGCCATGAATGAACCTATTTTGTCTACTCAACAGAATACAGAGGAAGTATTTCGTTTTACCTGGCTCAGGACCTTTCATCACCCGGTTATTGTACGTCTTGTAAAAACAGCGGATAAGTACCTTCTCTATTGGAAATCGTCGACAGGAGCAGGTGGCTATAAACCTGGAGTGTTATACATTGATAAATTTCGAGAACTTGATCAGAAGACCTGGAATTCCTTTACGGTTAAATATAATGCAGTGAATTTCAAAGCAATGAACACTAACGAAGCCTCGTTCGGCACTGATGGGGCTATGTGGATATTCGAAGCCGGAAAGGGCGCTAATTATCACATGGTATACCGCCACGGCCCCAGGGAGGAGCTTGCTTACAGAGAATGTTGTTTATATCTCCTTTCATTAACAGATATGAAGATTCGTCGACGCGAGATATATTAAGCCACCTTAGAATTTGAAATTGTATGTAATACTTGGTATGATCGGGAAGATGGAAACCTGTTTCACTTTCACGTCGACGCCGCTGTTGACGTCTCCGCCTGTATCAAGGTAAATGAAGTAAGGGTTCTGGCGGCTATATACATTATAGATAGAGAATGCCCAGCTACCTTCCCATTTTCTTTTCTTAGGTTTTTTGCGCTGAGGCTTGTATACAGCAGAAAGATCTAAACGGTGATAGGCAAACACCCTGTATGCGTTCAGTTCGCTGAACTGCTGGACAAGTGTGGCTTCAATAAAATACAGATTGGATGGCAAAGTAATCGCATTACCTGTGGCATAGATGAACACGCCGGAGAATGTCCACTTCTTGCTTGCTTCATAAGAGGCAACGAGGGAGAGATCATGACGCCTGTCGTACTTGGCAGGATAGCGATTACCATTGTTCAGGTCGGGAAACTTACGATAAGTCCAGGCGAGTGTGTAACCTATCCACCCCGTGAACTTTCCACGAGTCTTATTGATAAAGAATTCGGACCCGTATGCCTCGCCTGTGCCGAAAACATAATCCAGTTCAGGATCTGTAAGAGAACTGGGTAAATAGCCAGCACGGTACTCTACCTGGTTTTCCATGGACTTATAATACACTTCTACAGATGTTTCTATCTTATTGTCCATCAGGTTCTGGAAATACCCCAGGGAGTACTGCCAGGCAGCTTGTGGTTGCACACGTAGTGTACTTGGCACCCATATGTCTGTCGGAAGAGTAGATCCATTGTTGGACAGCAAGTGTATGTATTGATAAGATTTCGCGACACTGGCCTTAAGTGAGCTTGCGTTGCTGAACTGGAAGCGGAGATTAAGGCGTGGTTCAAGACCGCCGTAGTTTTTTATCAGTTGGCCGGGAGCATAATAGGTGCTGTCTATTCTTGTCTTGTTAGGGTCGTAAACATAGTCGGTGTAGGGGCCTACCTGGCCGAACCATGAATAGCGTACGCCAGCGTTGATGCGGAACCATGGAGTCAGGTCAAAGTCGTCCATAATATAAGCACCAGCCTCATGGGCGTACTTTATCATTGCGTCATCGGGGTTCAGCTTAACCGAGTCGTTGAACTGGCCAGATATCTGGTTAGGGATGAATTTGTGGTAAGTGTAGGAGAGCCCGCCCTTAATATGGTGATTGTTTGAAGTGTAATAATCAAGATCGCTCTTTAAGTTCCAGTCGCGAACCCCTGAAGATAATTTGAATACGGCAGTCTGTGCCTTGAAAGAAGAGGCGAAATCGTAGTCGTTGTAAACAAGGGTGGTATTGGTGAATACTTTGTTGCTGAAGAGGTGGTTCCAGCGTAAAGTGGCAGTGTTGTTACCCCAGGGTATATCGGCACTGAAGTTGCCGCTCTGTCCCTGGAATTTGAATTTATCAAGGCCGATATATCCGCTCAGGAATACCCTGTCTTTGTCGGTGATATTATAGTTGGCTTTAAGATTGGCGTCATAGAAATAATAGCCCGAGTTCTTGAAAGCACCTTTTACAAAAGGTTTGATGATTACATCAATATAAGTGCGGCGACCAGAAAGCATAAAGGAGCCTTTGTCTTTCTTAATAGGCCCCTCAAGCGTAAGGCGAGAGGCTATCAGACCAATACCGCCCTCGGCGTGGTACTCCTTCATATTCCCATCCTTCATTGATACATCCACAACAGATGACAGGCGACCACCATAGTTGGCAGGCATACCGCCTTTTATAAGCGTTACATTCTTCAGGGCGTCAGAATTGAATACGGAGAAAAAGCCGAACAGGTGACCTGTATTGTATACTACTGCGTCATCCAGCAAAACCAGGTTCTGATCGGGGCCGCCCCCGCGAACGTAAAAGCCTGCATTACCTTCACCGGCGGACATAACGCCGGGCATTAACTGAAGCGTCTTGAGGATATCGGTTTCGCCAAATATTACAGGGAGTGTTTTTATCTTGTCAACAGACAGGCTGATGGTTCCCATCTCAGTGGTCTTAACATTGTCGTTCCCCCGCGAGGTTATTTCCACTTCTTCCAGCTTGGTTTGATTTTGCATGAGAACTTCATACGACTTATCCTCTAAAAGGTTGATCGTTTCAACGCGCGTCAGGAAGCCAACATAAGATATAGTAACTGTATAAGAGCCGGGAGGAACGGATACAGAGTAGAAGCCGTAGCTATTAGTCTGTGCTCCTATTTTTAGTTCTTTTATAAAAAGCGTAGCTCCGATGATCGTCTCTCCGCTTTCTGAATCCTTTACATAACCACTAAGTGTTACTTTCTTTTGAGCCAGCGTCAACAGTGGCAGCAATAAAAAGATAAGGCCCAGGAAAAATATCTTGGATGGGGTATTGATGATCCTTTGCATTGTTCTGCTCGTCTTATTTTAATGTATCTACTATTTCTCCTTGTTCTAATAGCTTTTTGCCGAAATAGGGGTTTCTTATTTCTATATCGCTGCTCAGCCAATAAGCTCCTTTGTCGTTAAAGGCGTTATTGGAGTACATGCGGTATATAGTTACATTCTTTAAATCTACTTTTTTCAGCAAACCATAAAGCGCAGACGAAATTACGCCGAAATGGATTCGCTTGCGTTCGCCCGTTTCATCATAGAGGTTATTAATTGCTGTCGCCTCGTTGCTTATAGTATCAAGACAGGCAAGTATTTCGTGGTCGGCAGAGCTGTCAGCCCGTAAGTAGCCCATCAGTTCGTTTGTGGCAGCAAGCAGATCTGCGGGCGATTTTGCCCCGGGACCTGAAGGGTAGGTAATGTCTTCTTTAAGGCTGCAGTAGCGATCCAGAACGGTGATCAGTTTTCCTGTAGCTACTGAATCCAGGTCGCTTTTTGCAGTAATTGTATCCGGTGCAGGGGACGTTTCACTAACGGTGCTGTTTGTGCTGTTATTGCAGCTCTCCAAAACGGCCACGACGCATAATAAAACAATAGATACAAAACGCATCCCCGAAAAATTTGATGCAAAAGTAAACTAAGCATCAATGCTACGCGCATTCATCGTAATTTTGCCGCCGTTATGCTTATTTCATTACAGAATATTTCATTTTCATTTGGCGCAAGACCTATTCTGGAGGACGCCAGCTGGCAGATTGGTACCGGGGAGCGCATTGGTCTTGTGGGGAGCAATGGTGCCGGTAAATCAACCCTGCTGAGACTAATAACAGGCGCTTATACACTAGATAAAGGCACCTTTAATAAGCCCAAAGATGTTACAATCGGTTTCTTTAACCAAGATCTATTAAGTTTTTCTACAGATAATTCCATTCTTTCAGTGGGCATGCAGGCTTTTGAGAAGGCGCATGAACTGGAAAAAGTAATGGAAGACCTGCTGAAACAACTAGAAAGCAAACCTGATGATGCTGATCTGTTGGATAAGTATAGTCATGCTCTTCACGATTTTGAAGTAGCTGGAGGTTACGAAATGGAGCACCGTTCTGCTGAGGTTTTGGAAGGACTTGGTTTTTCCACGGCAGATCTTCAGCGCCCTTACAATACATTCAGCGGGGGATGGCGCATGCGTGTTCTGCTGGCAAAGATGATGCTGCAAGCGCCCGACCTGCTGCTGCTAGATGAACCTACCAACCACCTTGACCTCCCTTCGATAGAATGGCTGGAACGTTACCTGGTAGGTTATCCCGGTAGTGTGGTGATCGTATCGCACGATAGATACTTCCTGGATAGGATGGTGACCAAGATAGTGGAAGTGTGGCAGCGCGATCTGCACCAGTACAGCGGTAACTATACCTTCTTCCAAAAGGAGAAAGCGGAACGTATGGAACTGCAGCAACGTGCTTTTGAGAACCAGCAGGACTATATCCGCCAGCAGGAGCGATTCATTGAGCGCTTTAAGGCGAAAGCGTCTAAGGCTGCACAGGCTCAAAGTGCGATGAAGAAGCTGGATAAGATAGACAAGATAGAAGCGCCGGACTCCAGCATGCCTACCATGAACATCAACTTTGATGTGGCAGTGACACCGGGCAAGACAATTACAACACTTAAAAATGTAAGCAAGAGCTTCGGTGATCTGAAGATATTGAATCATGCGAATGCTGAAATAATACGGGGGGATAAGATAGCGCTGATAGGTGCGAATGGTCGTGGTAAGTCAACCTTGCTGCGTATTATAGCAGGCACTGAGCCCATACAAGGCGAGCGCAAGGAAGGTCATAACGTTGAAGAAAGCTTCTATGCACAGCACCAGTTAGAATCGCTGAATGTAGAAGTAGATCTGCTGGAAGAGATGAAGATGTGTGGTAGCGGCAAAACCGAAATGGAGCTTCGCCAGTTGCTGGGTTGCTTCCTCTTTAGTGGAGACGACGTATTTAAGAAGATAAAGGTTTTGTCGGGTGGAGAAAAGGCCAGGGTAGCGTTGGCAAAGGTTATAGCCGCAAAAGGCAACTTCCTGATGCTGGATGAACCGACCAACCACCTGGATATGCAGTCGGTAGAAATGCTGATAGAGGCCCTGAACAAGTACGAGGGTACAATCATACTTGTTTCGCATGATCGTTATTTCATCAGCCGGACGGCCAATAAGATATGGAGCATTGAGGATGGACAAATAAAAGAATTTGTCGGTACCTATGATGAGTATGTCGTGTTTGAGGAAGAGCGTAAGAAAAAGCTAGAGGCAGCCGCCAAACAGCTAGCCCCAGCCCAGGTGAAGAAAGAAGAAAAAAAGGTAGAGCAGCCTAAGCCTGTAAATACCAATGATGCGGAAGTGCGTGCAATGAAAAAGGAATATCAAAACCAACAACGCGCTTTCCAGAAGCTGGAGGAACAGCTGAACAAGCTAACTGAGGAGAAAAATACCCTGGAAGCTAAACTGGGTGACCCCGGTATATATTCCCGGAAGGACGAGTTCCAGAAATTGGACAGTAAATATAGGGAGATAGTAGCGCGCCATGAGCAGCTGACAAATGAGTACGATACTGCCTTTGAAAAGATGATGGAACTGGAAGAAAAGATAGGGTAGAACCGATAGTTTGTATACTTTTATAGAAGCACATTCCGAACACTTAAAAACTATAGTTTATGCCATCAATGGATATCGCCAGCAAAGTAGATCTGCAGACCCTTGACAATGCAGTGAACGTTGCTAAGAAAGAAATTGACAACCGATATGATTTTAAGGGCAATCACGTGGTGATAGACCTGAATAAAAAGGACATGAGCATTGCCCTGGAGGTAGAAAGTGACATGAAGCTGACCCAGGTAGAGGACGTACTGCGCAGCAAGGCAATGAAGCAAGGCCTGGAAGCGAATTCATTTGATTTCTCTAAAGACTTCTCAGCATCCGGTAAATATGTACGTAAGACTATACCGGTGAAGAATGGTATAGATAAGGAAATGTCTAAGAAGATCGTAAAGCTGATAAAGGATAGCGGATTGAAAGTACAGGCCGCTATTATGGATGACATTATCCGTGTAACCGGTAAAAAAATAGACGACCTGCAGGCTGTGATACAGCTTTGCCGTACCTCCAACCTTGACCTGCCTTTACAATTCGTAAATATGAAGAGCTAGATGAAGCTAACGAGTAGATATTTGAAAACACGCCTTATAGGTGTGTTTTTGTTATTGGGTTATTCTGTTTCTGCGCAACAGCCTAAACTTTATCCTCATCCTATTCATTTGGGAAAGGGCGTAGACCTGAAGATCAATCTTCCTGAAGGGTACAAGATCTCCGTTGCCGCTGAAGGAATGAAAAGACTTCGTTTCCTGGCCAAAGCTCCTGACGGTCGTTTGTTTGCGACTGATATGTACAACATGGATGACAACAAAAAAGGTAAGGTGTACGTATTTGACGGTTGGGATGCAAATGCAAAGAAATTTACACGTATAGTTAGTTTTGCTGAGAACCTGCATAATCCTAACCAGGTTGCTTTCTACTCCAGTGCTGGCACACATTACATCTATATAGCCGAAACACATCAACTGACCCGCTATGAGTACAAGGCAGGCGACGAGACACTAAATGGAAAAGGAGAAGTAATAGCAACTTTCCCCGACTACGGCCTGAGCTATAAGTATGGCGGCTGGCATTTAACACGTAGTCTTGCCTTCCACAACGACAAGCTTTATGTAAGCGTTGGCAGCAGTTGTAATGCCTGTATAGAGAAGGAGAGCATCAGGGCTTCAATTATAGAAATGAATCCTGACGGAACCGATAAGAAGACCTTCGCAACAGGATTGCGTAATTCCGTTGGCATGGAATGGCTTGGGGATCAGCTTTGGGTTACCTCTATGGGGCGCGACCTGATAGGCCCGGATAAACCGGAGGAATTGTTTCATTTAGTAGAACGAGGTAGATTCTACGGATGGCCTTATTATATACATACAAAGGCGTTGTGCTTCCCGACAAGGCCATGCAGGACTCCGCAAGAAAAAATGGCGTAACGATACCACCAAAGCCAAGGCCTGCGTGGTGCGGTTTTAAAGCTCACTCGGCACCATTGGGTGTGGAGTATATGCATGGCTTTTCTGATCCCCAGCTGAAAAATTTCTTCCTGGTCGCGCTTCATGGATCGACGAGCGTTTGGCGACAGCGTGGAAATGCCATAGTGAAAGTGGCAGGAAAGGACAAATATTATGATATCGTCAACGGCTTCCTGGAAGGAAAGGAAGACAAAGACCGGAAAGGGCGACCATGTGATGTACTGATGCACGATGAGCGTTCGTTCTTCTTTACTGATGACCTGAACGGTGTGCTGTACTATGTATGGAGG
>CAMPKR010000124.1 GCA_946887345.1 uncultured Bacteroidota bacterium
ACACGTAAAATCAATCATTTATGAACTGCTTTGGTTTCTGAAAGGCGACACCAAAGTAAAATGGCAGAACGAAAATGGTGTTAGCATTTGGGATGAATGGGCAGATGAAAACGGTGAATTAGGGCCTGTCTATGGTCACCAGTGG
Organism: uncultured Bacteroidota bacterium; assembly: GCA_946887345.1. The sequence continues at coordinate 146 of CAMPKR010000124.1, forward strand.
CGCAGCTGGACCGGTGCTGACGGCACCACGCATGACCAGATTGCCGATGTGCTAAAGCAAATAAAAACAAATCCTGATAGTCGCCGCATGATCGTTAGCGCATGGAATGTCGCCGACCTGCCTAAGATGGCACTCAGCCCCTGTCATGCTTTGTTCCAGTTCTATGTTGCTGATGGGAAATTGAGTTGTCAGTTATACCAGCGTAGCGCTGACGTATTTCTCGGTGTGCCGTTTAACATAGCTTCCTATGCATTGCTTACCATGATGATGGCGCAGGTAACCGGTTTACAGCCTGGTGAATTCGTCCACACCTTTGGTGATGTGCACCTCTATAGCAATCACGTAGAGCAGGCGAAACTTCAGCTTACCCGCACCCCATATCCGCTGCCTGCGCTCAAAATAAATCCCGGTGTAAAGGATCTGATGGATTTCACATATGAGGATTTTACCTTAGAGAACTACCAGTTCCATCCTGCAATAAAAGCACCTGTTGCGGTTTAACCCGGCGGCGATTTTGCCTTATTATTTTTAATTTTTGTTTTTGCAACATGATCATCTCCGCCATAGTAGCCGTTTCTGAGAACAATGCCATCGGCAGGGACAATACATTGCCCTGGCATCTGCCGGAGGACCTGAAGTTCTTCAAGCGCACTACCAAAGGCAAACCCATGCTCATGGGCCGCAAGACTTTTGAATCGCTGGGCGGAGTATTGAAGGATCGTTTGCACATCGTTGTCTCTTCTCAAAAGGATCTGCAACTACCCGAGGGCGTTGTGCTGACCAACAGCCTAAACGAAGGCCTGGAAAAGCTAAAGGCCGCAGGCGACGAGGAAGTGTTCATCATCGGCGGCGGGCAAATATTCTCCGAAACTATTGAAATCATAGACCGACTCTACATCACCGTCGTGCATACCGTAATAGACGATGCGTGGGCCTTTTTTCCTGATATAGATCACAGCCATTGGAAACTGGTATGGGAAGAAAAGCACGAGGCCGACGAGCGGCACAAATACGCCTACACTTTTCAGCAATTTGAAAGAGTTTCGATGTGAGCCTTTACAGCGTTACACAGTGGTTTATCTACAACCTGAAGGCAAAGAACCGTCACGGTATTCACTCACCTTTTGTTTACGACCTTTTAGACGGATGCCTGTTGATAAATGCACAGTTGCCACTGATAGAACGGCTCAAAACATACTTCGGCGCGAACACCGTTGTGCAAACATCCGACCTCTCAACGCTCACTGATAACAATATTCTCTTTATTCCCTTTATACACGAAACGCCGGGCGCAACAAAGAATTGGAACCAACTCAGAGCGGACAGAAGGGTATTGCTCAGCATAGACCTGTTTGATATCGGCTTACTTATTACCCGGCCTGAGTTTAAAGAGAAACAGCATTTCATTCTGAGGACTAAATAACATGAAGTGGCTCTTTTTAATATTGACGACCATCCTGCAGCTATTGCTGATCTGCTGCCTCAGACGTTCTGAGAACCATCCCCTGCTAGCGGGTTTATTAGTGCTTTTTATAGCGTTAGGTGTGGCCATTAAATTGAACTACCGCGGAACTTCTGTCACGCTAAAGAACCTTGCCTGGGGCTTTTTCTGGGGTACATTGAGCGTGGTCGTATTCATCGCTGCACTTATAATTTATTTTTTGGCGTCTTATCGGTTGGATGCACCCTAAAAGCCACTTCGATGCTCCGGAGGAGCTACCGCTTTGTAGAAAAATAGGAAATGTGCTCTCTTGCTCCGGAGGAGCTACCCTATCGGCCACTAGGGAACGCTGCAAACAAAAAAGCCTCTCCGAAGAGAGGCTCTGAAAAAATATCAACAGGGTATTAACCCATAAAGTCATCCTTATCAGCACTACCCAGGAAGTTATCAACCATACCCTGCATGCCCGGAGGCAGTTTGCTTTGGATATATTCCTTTATTGTTTGCAGTGCCTTCATCGCCTGTTCATCATTCAGGTCGGCTTTGCTTTTCAATTGTTCTATTAATTCTTGCATCGTTGCTATCGAGTTTTATTCTATCGCTAAAAAATTATGCCGCTTTCAGCAGTTCCAGCTTTGAGTGCTCCAACATTTGCGTTGCATACTCTAGTGTCAGCTGGAACACATCGCTTTTCTTTTCTGAAGGCAGATCAAACATCGCATCTGTAAGAATCATTTCGCAGATAGCACGCAGGCCGCGTCCGCCAAGCTTGTACTCTATGGCCTTGCTCACCATGTAATCCAGCGCTTCTTCGTCCACTTCCAGCTTCACACCTTCGTATTCGAACAAACGCTTGTACTGCTTTATAAGTGCATTCTTGGGCTCAGTGAGTATGCGCTTCAACGAATCTGTATCCAATGGATTCAGGTAAGTAACTATTGGCAAGCGGCCAAGCAATTCAGGTATCAAACCAAAAGTGCGCAGATCCTGTGAATTTACATACTGCAGCAGGTTAGCACGATCCAGTTCCTTGGTCGCCTTTATGGCGTTATAACCAATGGATGAGGTTTGCACCCTGCGGGCGATCATCTTGTCTACACCTTCAAAGGCGCCACCGCAAATGAACAGTATGTTCTGCGTGTTGACCTTCACCATCTTTTGCTCAGGATGCTTACGGCCACCTTGTGGCGGTACCATTACTTCAGAGCCTTCCAGGAGTTTCAGCATGGCTTGTTGCACACCTTCGCCACTCACGTCGCGTGTGATAGAAGGATTGTCGCCTTTACGGCCTATCTTATCTATCTCATCTATATATACGATGCCGCGTTCTGCAGCAGCTACGTCAAAGTTGCACGATTGCAGCAGGCGGGAGAGAATGCTTTCCACATCTTCACCTACATAGCCCGCTTCAGTAAATACTGTCGCGTCTACTATAGCAAAAGGAACCTGCAAAAGGCGTGCGATCGTTTTAGCCAGCAGGGTCTTACCGGTACCGGTTTCGCCTACCATTATTATGTTGCTCTTTTCTATTTCCACATCATCCATCACCGGCATGCTGAGGCGCTTGTAGTGATTGTATATAGCAACAGAAAGTACCTTTTTCGCATCGTCCTGGCCTATCACATATTGGTCAAGGAAAGCCTTTACTTCACGTGGTTTGTACAGTTTCTGTTGGTTAAAATCGGGTTGGGCGCTCCGGTCTTTATCTTTCTTCTTCTCATCACCCATTGCTTCCTGCAGCAGGTAGTGGGCATTTTCTATGCACTGATCGCATATATTGCCCTTCATGCCCGTAAAAAGTATATGCACATCACTTTCAACTCTATCGCAGAATGAGCATTTTCTTTCGGTCTGTTTCGCCATTAGTGTTCTTTATGAAATAAGACGACAAAGTTACGTATTAAGACGGTAAAAAACTGTCATATATTGTTAATAAGTCGTTTATACACTGCTATTGCCATCAACGTACTCGCCGTTGGACAGGGCTCAGCTGCTTTTATTAACTTGCGGCATGCACAGCTCCCTCTTTGCTGCGGGCTCTTCCGATACCTTTCGTTTTGCCGATGTGATATTGCCGCTTAACCTGCCGCAGATACTCACCTATGGCATTACGTCTGATTTACAGGGAGTTCTGAGGCCGGGAATGAGGGTAGAGGTGTCCCTCGGCCGAAACAAGCAATACGCCGGCATCGTGGAGCGCCTCCATGATGACCAGCCTGAGGGATACCAGGTAAAGCCTATTAAGGGAATCCTGGATGAGGAGCCGGTGGTTAATGATGTGCAATTACGTTTCTGGAAGTGGATAAGTTCTTACTATATGGCCGCGCCCGGAGAGGTGATGCAGGCCGCCCTCCCGGCACATATGAAGCTGATGGCCGAAACCCGCCTGGAGTGGATAGGCGAACCGGATGTTTTTTATGAATGGAGTAACGAGACTCATATCGCCGCTGATGCGCTGATGGCACGCAGGGAAATGACGATCTCTGAGCTCCGCACATTGATAGGGAACAGGTATTTCACTTCCGTGATCAATCAACTAATAGAACAGGAAGTAGTGGCTATCAACGACAACCTGGAACCCGCATACCGTCCGCGCAAAGAAAGGATAGTATCACTTGCGCCCTTATATAAAAGCGATGATGAACTCGGCAAACTCTTCGACCAACTGCAACGTGCTCCAAAACAATTGGAGCTCATTATGGCATATGTAGAGTTATCGGTAAAATATGGCTTTGTAAAGCAAGCGGAGCTTCTTGACCGTTCAGGTGCAAGTGCTGCACAAATTAAGTCGCTGGCCGATAAAGGTATTTTCCTGGTAGAAGAACAAAATGTGGATCGCCTTGCCTATACATCTGTAAAGCCTGCAAAGGAGATTGAATTTACTCCGGCACAGGAAAAAGCTTACGAAGAACTGGAAAAAGGGTTGAATGAAAAAGATGTGACTCTGCTACACGGTGTCACAGGTAGCGGTAAAACCCTGCTCTATATTCATAAAATAAAGCAATGTCTTGCTGAGGGTAAACAAGCCATCTTTCTGCTGCCTGAGATCGGGTTAACAACACAACTTGTAAGCCGTCTCTATGCTTACTTCGGCGAGGAGATGGGCGTCTATCATTCTCGTTTTTCTAATAATGAACGTGTTGAGATATGGGAGAAAGTGCGCAAATGCACCTACAAAATTGTTGTCGGTGCACGCTCAGCGCTTTGGCTTCCTTATAGCAATGTCGGCCTCATCATATGCGATGAAGAACATGATGGGTCTTACAAGCAAAGAGAACCTGCCCCCCGCTTTCATGCCCGCGATGCAGCTATATACCTCGCTTCCTTGTTCCATGCTAAAGTAATTCTTGGCTCAGCTACTCCGTCTATAGAAAGCCTCTACAACGTACAGCAGCAGAAATATGCTTATGTGCCTCTCAAAGAGCGTTACATGGGCGTTAATATGCCTGCGATAGAATTGGTGAATGCCAGGTCCCTGGAGTCTGTTCGCTCACAGAATTTCAAATTGTTAACTCCTGAGCTGCAGCAGGCAATGCTCGAGGCTTTACAGCATCGCAAGCAGGTTATACTATTCCAGAATCGTCGCGGATATGCTCCCTTCCAGCTATGTACTGTATGTGGCTGGGTACCGCACTGCAAAAATTGTGCGGTTGCACTCACGTATCATAAGAGCACCGATAAGCTGCATTGCCACTATTGCGGACTTAAGTCGGCAGTAATACACATCTGTCCTTCCTGCGGATCACAGAATTTGCAAAGCAAAACTTTCGGCACCGAAAAAATAGAAGAGGAAGTACAGCAGCTCTTCCCCGATGCCCGCGTGGCGCGTATGGATATCGACAGCATGCGTGGTAAGCAAAGTATGCCTCAGCTGCTTGACAAGCTGGAGAAGCAAAAAATAGATATACTCGTTGGCACCCAAATGGTAGTAAAAGGGCTCGACTTCGCTCACGTTTCTTTAGTAGGTATTCTCAGTTCAGATAGCCTGCTTAGTTATCCTGATTTCCGCGTCAATGAACGGGCCTTCCAGCTAATGGAACAAGTCAGCGGTCGTGCAGGTCGTATTGACGGTGAGGGAAAAGTGCTTATACAGGTGCACAATACCCAACACCCCGTATTAAAATGGGTGAAAGAGCATGACATCCGTGCTTACTATGAGTACGAGATAAAAGGACGTGAGCAATTCGGATATCCACCCTTCACCCGGATGATTAAGATCATCTTCAAACATAAAGATGAGCATAAAGCCGTTCAGGCGGGCTCAATAATGGCGGGCACCTTGAATCAACTACCCGCTATTGGAGTGCAAGGCCCGGTTCCTGCATTAATCTCAAAGGTGCGCAACCAATTCATCCAGGAAGTATGGATTCGCTGTCCCCGCGATAGCCGTGCAATAGAGGAAACCAAGCAACTCATCAAAGAACAACGCCAAACCCTTATTTCGGCAAGAGGTAACAACGCCCTCCAGGTAATAGTGGACGTTGACCCGGTTTAAATACTTTTGCCAATTTTAACATAAGATCAAGGCAAATCATCGAAATCTAAGGAATCGTGGCTACCTTTACCCAACACAACACAAAGACTATGGTATTCTTAACAGTGAAACCTCAATTGCTCCTTTCGATGCCGGGCGGCAGCGAGTGGATATGGATATTGCTGGTGGTGATATTGCTTTTCGGCGCTCGCAAAATTCCTGATCTTGCACGCGGTATAGGAAAAGGCATGAAGGAATTCAAAGACGCCAAAGAGGGTAAGGAAGAAAAGAAAGAAGAAGAAAAAAAGGAGAGCTAGTTTCTTCCGCAGAGATATTTTGAAAGGGGTGCAATTGCATCCCTTTTTCTATTGAGATAGTATATTCTTTACCCAGCTGATACATTCCGTCTCATCCATTATCGGGCCAGGGACGTGGATGCCTCATGCCATTGGCCCTATATCCCTTCCGGTCACTCTGCATAAATTCTCCTTTTACAAGACATATGAACAGAACTCGTAGTTTCATGGCAGAATTAATTTGCTCAAACGGTTGAATAGAAAGCCGTAGGTAATTGACGTCAATGCAGGTCATCAATGGTGATGTCCCTGCCATTAAAGGAAAGGCGATCTCCCTTTTTCAATCCAACCAGTTTTTTGCCCAGGGGTGAAGCCGCCGACAAAGCGTAATAGGTATTTCCTTCAACAATCAGTTTCCCAACGCTGATGGCGATGAAATAGTTTCCCTGGTTCGTAGTCACTACACTTCCCGCTCCTATAGATGTGCCTTTATGCTGCGGATCAATGGTATCGAGAACAGCCTTCAGTTTCTGCAATTCTCCCAACCTGGCCATATTCAGGTCTATCTCCTGCTGCATCATCTCTCTGGCGGTCTCATACTTATCTCCCGCGCTGCTCTTGGTTTCTCCTGCGGCTGCCTCGCGGGCATCGTCTATAGCGTGCTGCGCAGCCGCTATTCCCTTGCCCACATGCTCCCTGCACAGGGTATACAGTACCTGCTTTATACCTGCCATAGCCTAAATATTGCAATCTACCATACCAAAGGCATATGCGGAAACGTTCTCTCTATTATCTTAGTATCTCAATTACCCCTTATGCGAAAGACTGTCCTTATTTTTCTGCTATTGGCGTATAGCATAGTTTCTCATGCAGCTCTTGATCGCATCAGCCTCAAGCAAGGCATCCAAAGCGGCCTCTTGAAGGTTTCGGCCAAT
>CAMPKR010000125.1 GCA_946887345.1 uncultured Bacteroidota bacterium
ACCTTTGGCCGCGTAAGACCCGTGCATACCAATGCCGTGATCTTCGCCTTTGTGGGTAATGGTATATTTATGGGGGTTTATTACTCCCTGCAGCGACTCTGTAAGGCCAGGATGTTCAGCGACAGGCTGAGCAAGTTCCATTTCTGGGGATGGCAATCGATAATAGTGCTGGCTGCGCTGACCCTGCTGGCAGGTTACACTACCGGAAAAGAATATGCTGAGCTGGAATGGCCCCTGGATATATTGATAGCGCTTGTATGGGTTGCCTTCGGCTGGAACATGTTCGGGACGATACTGAAGCGCCGTGAACGCCATTTGTATGTCGCTATATGGTTCTACATAGCCACTTTTGTAACGGTAGCCATGCTGCATATAGTGAATTCAGTAGAGATACCATTCTCGGCTCTGAAATCCTATTCCTGGTATGCAGGTGTGCAGGATGCACTGATACAATGGTGGTACGGGCACAATGCGGTGGCATTCTTCCTTACTACGCCATACCTCGGCATCATGTACTATTTCCTGCCCAAGGCAGCCAACAGGCCGGTATATTCTTACAGACTTTCCATTATACACTTCTGGGCGCTGATATTCATATATATATGGGCCGGTCCGCACCACCTGTTGTATACAGCGCTCCCTGACTGGGCTCAATCTCTGGGTACTGTATTCTCGCTGATGTTGATAGCTCCATCCTGGGGTGGTATGCTTAACGGATTGCTTACGCTACGCGGTGCCTGGGACAAGGTGCGCGAAGATGTGGTGCTGAAGTTCATGGTAGTGGCCGTAACGGCCTATGGTATGGCCACCTTTGAAGGACCTATGCTGAGCCTGAAGAACGTGAATGCGATCAGCCACTTCACAGACTGGACCATAGCCCACGTACACGTTGGGGCTTTGGGTTGGAACGGTTTCCTCACCTTCGGTATGCTGTACTGGCTGATCCCAAGGATATTCAGGACCCAACTCTATTCGCAGAAACTCGCTAACTGGCATTTCTGGATAGGAACACTGGGTATAGTGTTCTATACAGTACCTATGTATTGGGCAGGTTTCATGCAAAGTCTTGCGTGGAAGGAATTTACTCCTGAGGGGCAATTGAAGTATCAGTTCATGGAAACCGTGCAACAAATGAAGCCTTTCTACGCAATGCGCGGAGTGGGTGGTTCACTCTTCCTGATAGGTACGCTGATGATGTGCTACAACCTCTACAAGACCATCCGTAAAGGAGCGGTACTGAACGACGAAGCTGCTGAAGCTGCCCCTCTTGCCAAAACTTATCAAGAACACGGAAGCCATCACTGGCACAGGTGGATAGAGCGCAGGCCCGTACAACTGATGGTATTCAGCCTTATAGTGGTGGGTATAGGAGGACTTATAGAGATCGTTCCGACGTTCATGGTGAAGTCGAACATACCGACCATCAGCAGTGTTAAACCGTATACTCCGCTGGAACTGCACGGACGTGATGTATATGTGAAAGAAGGCTGTTACAATTGCCACAGCCAGATGATACGTCCTTTCAGAAGTGAGGTAGCGAGATACGGTGAATACTCGAAGGCAGGTGAGTTCATTTACGACCATCCGTTCCAATGGGGTAGCAAGCGTACGGGCCCTGACCTGGCGAGAGTAGGTGGTAAGTACCCGGATAGCTGGCACTACAACCACATGTATGAGCCGACAAGTATGTCACCGAACTCGATAATGCCGAACTACCAATGGTTGTTCGAGAACGCGATCGACACCGCTCTTACCGGGGCCAAGATCAGGGCGATGCAAACACTTGGTGTGCCATATCCGGCAGGCTATGACAAGGTGGCTAACGCTGATGCAATGAAACAGGCGGGCGAAATAGTGGACAGGCTGGCTAAGGACAACATAAAAGCGAAAAGTGATAAGGAGATAATAGCCCTGATAGCCTACCTGCAAAGAATAGGCACAGATATAAAACTGGGACAGACAACAACCGCAAGTAAATAAAACGAACAGATCATGAAATTCATCAATTATCTGGAAAGCATCACGGGAGTGGGAATTTATCCACTAGCCTCGTTACTGATATTCTTTGTATTCTTTACGGGCCTGTCTATCTGGGCATTCAAAGCCAATAAGAGCTATATCACCTTGATGAAACAGCTGCCATTTGCCGATCCCGAACAAAAGTAAAAAAAGAACAATGCTCAACATAAGACCATATACAAAGAGAATTTTCTTAATGATACTACTATCCAGCCCATTGCTGGCTGCAGCCGCAGATAAAGCAACTGTAACTCCGGCTGGTCCTCATTTGAATGTACTGCTGATCACTATGGTAGGACTTGCGATCATACTGCTGGCCATCATCGGTCTTGCAGGATTGACCCTCAGGAATCTTTCCATTGCCTGGCAGGAAAAAAATGCAAAGAACGGACCAGGCAATGTAGTTAAGTCTATTTTACTATTAGTGGCTGTGATGTGTTCCGGCCTTTCAGTTAATGCTGCTGAAGCAACCTCAGAGGTTGCTCCACAAATAAATTGGGACCAGCAGGTGATCAGTGGGATACCCGCATTTGACTTTTACCTTATAATGGGCATCATTGCCCTTGAGTTCCTGGTGATCATCTGCTTGCTCATTACATCCGGATCTTTATCAGGATACTGAATGAAAAGGCCGAAACGGCGAAAGTCGCGAAGCGTGTCGTGAAAGTGTCTTTCTGGGACAGGTTCAACAAAGTGGTGCCTATTGAAAAAGAGAAGGACATCATGCTCGATCACAACTACGACGGTATACAGGAACTGGATAACAGTCTACCCCCGTGGTGGAAGTATGGTTTCTATCTCACTATAGTGATCGGGGTCATTTACCTCTGGCGCTTCCACGTGTCAGGAACCGGTCCCAACTCTGAACAGGAGTACTACGCTGAAGTACAGAAAGGTGAGGAAGAAAAGGCAGCCTACCTGGCCAAGTCTGCGAACAATATGGATGAGAATACCGTTACCCTGGCAACGGACGAAGCTGCGCTGGCATCGGGTAAGAAAATATTTGAGACATCGTGCGCTGCCTGCCATGCCAACGACGGCGGCGGCGGTGTAGGTCCTAACCTGGCAGATGAATATTGGCTGCATGGAGGTGATGTAAAAGACGTGTTCAAGTCGATAAAGTACGGCTGGCAGGAAAAAGGAATGAAGAGCTGGAAGGATGATCTTTCGCCAAAGCAAATAGCTGAAGTATCGAGTTTTATCAAAGGCCTGAAAGGAACAAAGCCGGCAGCGCCGAAAGCTCCCCAGGGAGATATCTATAAAGAAGAAGGAACGCCGGCTCCTGCCGCAGATAGTACTGCTGCAAAGGTGGCAGTAAACTAGAATAAGATGAGTGTTGCAGATACGGGGTCGGATTTTAGAGACAAGGTTGCGACGGTAGATAAGGATGGTAAAAGGATATGGGTCTATCCGACCCAACCCAAAGGAAAGCTCTATAATGCCAGGTCGGTCTTAAGTATAATTTACCTGGTCGTGTTCTTCGGGCTTCCTTTCGTAAAGGTCGATGGACATTCGTTCATAATGATCAATGTGCTGCAACGGAAGTTCATCCTGTTCGGGAAGATCTTCTGGCCGCAAGACTTTTTCATTTTCGGTTTGGGGATGGTGGTGTTCATTGTGTTCATCGCACTGTTCACCGTTGTGTTCGGGAGAGTGTTCTGCGGTTGGGCCTGTCCCCAGACCATATTTATGGAAATGGTCTTTCGTAAAGTGGAGTACTGGATAGAAGGAAATGCTGCTGAACAGAAACTTCTCGACAAAGCATCGTGGAATTCTGACAAGATACTGAAGAAGGGAGCCAAATGGTTTCTCTTCTGGGGTATCAGCTTTGTCATCGCCAATACCTTTCTCGCTTACTTCATCGGGATCGATGAATTGAGAACGATCATTGGCGGCCCTTTTATGAATAATATTGGCGGGTTCTCTTTGCTATTGTTATTCACTACGATTTTCTTTTTTGTATACCTGCGGCTCCGGGAGCAGGTGTGTACTACCATCTGCCCTTATGGACGTATGCAGGGTGTATTGCTGGATAAGAATAGCATTGTTGTTGCTTACGATCATGAGCGGGGAGAGCCGAGGGGCAAGTTCAAAAAGAAAGAAGAGCGTGATCTGGGTGACTGTATAGACTGTGCACAATGTGTAAAGGTATGCCCGACGGGTATAGATATCAGGAATGGTACACAGCTGGAGTGCGTCAATTGTACGGCATGCATAGATGCATGCAATACCATGATGAATGCTGTGGGTTTCCAGGAGGGCCTGATAAGACTGGCATCGGAGAGCAATATCAGCCAGAAGTCCCGTTTCCGGTTCACAGGTAGGATGAAGGCGTACACTTTGGTAATGGTCCTGCTGCTAGGTGTGGAAGTGTATCTGCTGGCGAGCCGGACTGATGTAGGTGTCTCGATCCTTAAAACTCCGGGACAACTTTACCAGGAACAGCCAGGCGGCCAGCTGAGCAACCTGTATAATTATAAACTACTGAATAAGACCTTTAAGGATAAAGAGCTTCTATTCAAACCTGAGGATTTTAAGGGCAGTATACAGATAGTAGGCAATGATGCGCTGAAAGTGCCCAAAGAAGGATATGCATCCGGATCTATGTTCATATACATCGACGAGAAGTATATCACTAAAAGAAAGACACAGCTAAAGATCGCTGTTTACGAGGATGGGGAGAAGATTAAGACGATCACCACTACATTCCTTGGACCATTTAATGGAGTATAAAATAAGAACTATGATGGCAAAACTAAGTTGGGGTAAGAGAGTAGCGATATTGTACCTGGGGTTCGTAACGCTGATGGTTATACTTGTTGTGGGAAGTATGCGCCAGAGTTTTGAACTGGTAGCCCCGGACTATTATTCGCAGGAAATTGCCTACCAGCAAACGATAGACGCAGCAAATAACGGCTCAACCTTGTCTGCACCTGTAAAGATAGAGGTGGACCAGGCAAATCTTCTCATCGTACTGCCCGATGAATTCCGAGGCCGGTTCAGCGAGGCAGATATTCACTTTTATTCTCCCGTCAGTTCAAAACTAGATAAGAAAATGAAACTAACAACCCGGGAGGCAGTGGTAGTTGTGCCAAGAAAGGACCTGGCAAAAGCTAATTACAGCATCAAGATAAGCTGGACGTGTGATGATAAACGCTATTATCAGGAGATAGCCAAAGACCTCGGAAAGATATGATTACCCCTGTTCTAACGATGGCATTACTCATGGGCCTTACCGGAAGCCTGCATTGCGCAGGCATGTGCGGGCCTATCATATGGGTAATGCCATTTCAATTTATTAGTGGCTTTAAAAAATGGATGGGGATTGGCTTATATCATTTTGGGAGGATAACTGTTTATGCATTGCTGGGCTTGACTTTACATTCGTTCAAAGGACTTTTTAATCCTGTCGTTCAACTGTATGTTTCCATCATATTAGGTATTGCTCTTTTGTTGGCGGGCATTCTTTCTTTCCAATCAAATCAGCTGCTAAAGATAAAGATGCCTTGGTCTGACTGGGCTAAGGAAAGATTGGGGAAGTTAATGAGTAATATCTCTCTGGCAACATTATTAGGAGCAGGCGCCTTAAACGGGTTATTGCCATGTGGGCTTGTTTATATGGCACTTTCTACTGCTGTTATCGTACCCGATCTGTTCACTGCTGCTCTGGCAATGTACGCCTTTGGGCTTGGCACAGTCCCTATGCTGGTTGGAATCACGATCTTTAAGAGCCGATTTAATGTGCAAATATTTCACAAGGCGAGAAAATTTGTTCCCTTTGTTATGCTGGGTTTCGGCCTCTTATTTGTAGTTCGCGGCATGAATCTCGGTATTCCATATTTAAGCCCGAAAATTGAAGTGTCCAATCACGAAGTAAAGGTTGACTGTTGCCATAAAAAGTAAGGTATGCTTAGCTCAGATTTGCTCCATAAATATAATGTGCCCGTCCCGCGATATACCAGTTATCCCACAATACCTTATTGGGATAATAAAATAGATACTAAAAGCTGGAGCAGCTTATTTGCTAAGCGCTTTTCAGAGGAGAACGCCCTCAGCGGAATAAGCTTATACGTCCATTTACCCTTTTGTGAATCACTTTGCACTTATTGTGGTTGTAATAAGAAGATCACGACAAATCACAGTGTTGAAGATGTTTATTTAGACGCCATACTCAAAGAATGGAGCATTTACAGGGGATTAATGGGTGAACGGCCACTTGTGAGAGAACTTCATTTGGGCGGAGGCACGCCCACATTTTTTAGTCCTGGAAACCTACAGAAACTTCTTACAGGTATTTTAAGCGGCTGTGAAGTTTCAATAGACCGCGAGTTCAGTATAGAAGGACACCCCAATAATACTACAAAGGAACACCTTAAAACACTATACAGTTTAGGCTTTAGGCGTGTCAGCTATGGTGTTCAGGATAATGACCCTGAAGTACAGCGGATAATTAATCGAATTCAGCCTTTTGAAAACGTTCGCAGTGCGACAGAAATGGCACGCGAGATCGGTTTTACGTCAGTCAACTTTGATCTGATATATGGATTGCCTCTTCAGACAATCGAAAAAATGCGGCATACTTTGGAGCAATGTATTTCATTAAAGCCTGACAGGGTGGCCTTTTATAGCTATGCTCATGTTCCCTGGACAAGCCGTGGCCAAAGACTTTTTGACGAGAGCGACCTGCCTTCACCGGAGCTGAAAATGGAGCTGTATATGCTGGGTAAGGAAATGTTCGGTGCTGCCGGCTACGCAGATATAGGAATGGACCATTTTGCCTTCACATCGGATGAGTTATACGTTGCATACAAAGAGGGCAGGCTGCACCGGAATTTCATGGGTTATACTACCCAGAATACTTCAATGCTTGTAGGGCTCGGTGTTTCAGCTATCAGCGATCTTGGCAATGCGTTCATGCAGAACAGCAAAGCGCTCGCCACATACTATGACCATATACAGAAAGGTGAGATGCCTGTAGAGAAGGGCTACCTTCATAACAATGAAGATGTTGCTTTCAGAAAGTACATTCTGGACATCGCATGCAAGGGCTACACACAATTTGAGAAAGAAGACCTGCTCTTGCTTCATAAAATGGTATTCTGGCAACTGGATAAGCTTTGCGCTGATGGATTGATAGACTACGATATGTCGGGTTTGCAAGTGACGGCGTTAGGAAGAAATTTTCTACGGAATATTTGCAGCGCTTTTGACCTTCATTTGCAAAGATCAGGACTTAGCAGGC
>CAMPKR010000126.1 GCA_946887345.1 uncultured Bacteroidota bacterium
GCGAACTGGAAGCTGTAATTAGTGAAGACGCCAGCTGGCGCCAGATAAAAATGACAATCGATACTACCAACAGAGAATATGAAGACGCTTTCACCTATTTCTGCCTGGAAATAGAACCGAAGATGAAGCCCTACTTCTTTGAGATCAATAAAAAATTACTTGCCTCACCTTTCAAATCAGATCTGCCGGCCACAGAATTCTTCCCCTACCTGCGTAATGTAGATACTGCCGTAAACCTGTACAGGGATGAGAACGTTTCCATCCAGGCCGAGCTGAGTGTGTTGGCTCAACAGTATGGTACCATCTCAGGTCAGATGACAATTGAGGTAGAAGGGAAAGAATACACCCTCCAGCAGGCAGCCCGCTTCCTCCAGAAGCCGGATCGCAAACTCCGCGAAGAGGTATACAGGAAAATATCAGCTCGTCGCCTGCAGGATAAAGACAAACTGAACGAATTATTTGATAAGCTCCTCGCTGGTCGCCAGCAGGTAGCTAAGAATGCCGGGTTCGATAACTACCGTGACTATAAGTTCAAAGAACTCGGCCGCTTCGACTATACGCCTGAAGATTGCTTCGAGTTTCACGAGGCGGTACGTGAACATATTCTGCCATTGCAGAAAATGCTGGTAGAAGCCCGCAGGCAAAGGTTAGGCCTTGAAGTAATGAGGCCTTGGGACGGCGATGCCGAACCGGAAGGAACAGAACCGCTTCATCCTTTCACCACGGGTCAGGAATTATCCGACGGTGCTATAGAAGTATTCGGCCGCCTGCGTCCTTTCTTTAAAGAGTGCCTGGATACAATGGTCGACATGAAGCGCCTCGATCTGGAGAGTCGTATAGGCAAAGCACCCGGCGGTTACAATTGTCCCCTCGCAGAAACAGGTGTCCCCTTCATCTTCATGAATGCTGCCGGCACCATCGGCGACCTTATCACCATGATGCACGAAGGTGGTCACGCAGTACATTCCTTCCTGTCTCACCCGCTTCAGTTGAGCGCGTTTAAAGAATACCCCATGGAGATCGCCGAGCTGGCCTCTATGAGCATGGAGCTTTTCACGATGGAGCACTGGGATGTATTCTTCAAAAATGCGGACGAACTGAAACGCGCCAAACTCGAAGAAATGGAGCGGGTCATCTCTGTCCTCCCCTGGATAGCCACCATAGATAAATTCCAGCACTGGCTATATACCAACCCCGGCCACAGCATCACTCAGCGCGAAGAGCAATGGCTCAGCATACTCAACGAATTCTCCACAGGCATTACCGACTGGTCCGGATTCGAAGAATTCCGCGCCAATTTCTGGCAAAAGCAACTCCACCTGTTCGAGGTACCGTTCTATTATATAGAATATGGCATTGCCCAGCTGGGAGCCATAGCCATGTGGCGCCAATACCGCGGGAACAAAGAGCAGGCTCTCGATAACTACATGAGCGCCCTCAGCCTCGGCTACACCAAAACACTCAAAGAACTGTATTCAACCGCCGGCATCAAATTCGACTTTTCACCCGCCTACATCAAAGAACTCGGCACCTTCGTAAAAGATGCCCTGCTGGAAATGGGTTTGAAAGGTGAAGCCTGATAAAAGAAGATGTCATGGTGAGCGGAGCCGAACCATGACACAGATGACGGGTAGCGGCTCAGCTGAATAAAGGAGAAAAAGCAAAAAAAGCGCTCCCACAGGAGCGCTTTTTCTATCAAGGCAAATCTTCAAAATCTGAAGAATCGTGGTTACATCACTATATCAAACTGTACCAAATCCACAAACTCTCCTATCCTTGCACTTATCTCCTCATTAGTCAGTTCCTTCAGCCTGTTAGGACCAAACTTCTCTACACAGAAAGAAGCCATCGCGGACCCAACAATAATAGCCCGCTTCATATTTTCAAAAGAAATGTCCTTGGTCTTGGCTATATGACCCATAAAGCCACCTGCGAATGTATCACCCGCACCTGTCGGGTCAAAGACCTCTTCCAGCGGCAGCGCCGGCGCAAAGAACACCTGCTTGCCATGAAACAGCAACGCACCATGCTCACCCTTCTTGATGATCAGGTATTTCGGTCCCATAGCCTGTATTTTGGCAGCAGCCTTCACCAGCGAGAACTCACCGCTCAGCTGGCGTGCCTCGCTATCGTTCACCATCAGCACGTCTACCAGGCTCAGCGTAGTCTTCAGGTCATCCAGCGCCACTTCCATCCAGAAGTTCATGGTATCCATCACTACCAGCTTGGGGCGGTTCTTCAATTGTTTTATCACATTGGTCTGCACAGCAGGCACCAGGTTACCCAGCATCAGGAACTCGCAGTCCTGGTAGCTTTCGGGCAGGGTAGGGTTAAAATGCTCCAGTACGTTCAGCTCAGTTACCAGCGTATCGCGGGTATTCATATCCATGTGGTAACGGCCGCTCCAGAAAAAGCTCTTGCCATCTTTCACCACTTCCACACCTTCCATATCCACGCCGCGGTTAGTAAGCGCATCCATTTCCTCCTGCGGAAAATCACCACCCACTATCGATACCTGCCTGATCTTATTGGTAAAATAAGAAGCCGACCATGCCACATAAGTACCCGATCCACCTATTATCCTGTCCACCTTACCAAACGGTGTTTCCAGCGCATCAAAGGCCATAGAGCCTATTACTACTAAAGACATATCTGTTTTTTAATTTGGCGCAAAGGTAGTTTTCTAATGTGAAAATGTGGAAATTTGAAAATGTGCTGATGAAAATAGGTCAGTCACTAGTAACCAGATGAAAGCAATGATATTCGCGGCGGGTCTAGGTACGAGGCTGAAGCCTTTTACTGACAGTCATCCTAAAGCCCTGGCAGAGGTAAATGGTAAGACACTACTCGAACATACTATAAAATATCTCCAACGCTTCGGCATTGAAGACCTAGTCGTCAACGTCCACCACTTCGCCGACCAGATAGAACAGGCAATAAACGACAACTCCGGCTACGGCTCCTGGGTCACTATCTCCGACGAATGCGAAGAAGTACTGGAAACAGGCGGCGGTCTAAAAAAAGCAGCAGATCACTTTACAGGAGATGAGCCCTTTGTGGTAATGAACGTAGATGTGCTCACCAATCTCGACCTCGGTAAAATGATAGAGCAGCACAAAGACAGCGAAGCCATGGCTACTCTCGCAGTAATGAAGCGCGACTCATCCCGCCAGTTGCTGTTTGACGAGCACATGCTCCTCTGCGGCTGGACCAATACCGGCACCGGTGAGCAAAAGATCAGCCGCGAGGTGCTATCCATGTTTCCATTTGCCTTTAGCGGCGTACAGGTACTTTCACCTGCAATACTGGATATGCCCTTCACAGGAAAGTTCTCCATGATAGACGTATACCTCCATTTCGCAAAAACGAACCTCATCAAAGGCTTCGATCATTCCGGCAATATCTTCATAGATGTCGGCAAACCGGAGAGTTTGGAAAAGGCTGCTTACCTGTTTGAATAAGGCGATTTTTTAACGCGTGCAAGCTTGTGCAACGTATGTGCCGACTTGTGCAGTGTATGTGCACGCTTGTGCAGCATGTGTGCCAACTTGTGCAAGGTTGGTGCAGCGTAGTGCAAACTTGATTTTAGTGAAATTCCTTTGCCAATAAGGGTTTTGGCGTAATGTGCGACGTTTTGATTTTCATAGGGTTTAAAGAATGTGACAGATTGTCCTGTCTTTGTAAAGTTACGAAAAGTAGTTGGCGAAAATTTCAAAACCGGTTTTTATGTGCATAACTTTTTTGCACTTTTTTTATAATTTTTTGAAGAGATGTTTCAATTTCTTTCAACTTTTTTATGTGTTGGGCGAGGGGCTCAGTCGCTGTGGGACCTCACCCCCGGCCCCTCTCCATAAATGGAGAGGGGAGAAAAATATATCTCACCTCCGACACGTCTCTATAAATGGAGAGGGGAGAAAAATATATTTGTGGGTACGCGGTAGCCTGCCAGGCGGAGAATTGTTTATGGCTTGTTCAAGTTATGGATTTAAGCAATTCACTCGTCTATATAATGTGATAAATATCATATCATATTTGCGTATTATCTATTATGTTTGCAGTCCAAAAAAACAGGAAAAATGAGCCAGGAAGAAATGAGCAGTAACCGGAACTACAGGAACGTGCGTGCAGTGATGCACCTGGGTATGGGTGGTATCTATATCCTGTTCGGGGCCATCATTGCCATGTACAAGAATTTCGTGACGGTTGAGTTATCGCCGGCTATGGCCTACGGTGTTGGTGGCCTGATGATTTTGTACGGTGGTTTCAGACTCTACCGGGGCTTCGCCGATATGCGGGAAATGCGCCGGGAAAGACGGAAGTAAATGTGGAGATGTGAAAATGTGAGAATGTGAAAATTGTTTTGTGGTAATGTGAAAATTTGAAAACTGTTTCCGATGACAGTGGGATGACATCCACGTTAATTTAGTGTTACAACATTTTAATGCAGACAGACGTTTTTTAAAATATTGCCTAAAATTGCGCCCATGCAAGGCTTAGCCAGGATAGCAGTATTAGCTGCAGCACTAACCATAACTGCCTGCGGAGACCAAAAAAAAGACGGCCCCACAGACACGATGACTACGGGTAAAATAGAGATATCGGTAGACGAAACCTATCGCCCCGTAATAGAGCAGCAACTGAAAGTTTTTGACAGCAGCTATCCTGAAGCGAAGATCACCGCTAACTATAAGGCTGAAGCAGAGTGTTTTAAAGATCTTTTTGAGAATAAGGCAAGGATGATACTGGTTACCCGCCAGCTGACAGCAGAAGAAAAGGCCTGGTGCGAGCAGCAAAAGATTGTAACCGAGTCGCTGGAGCTGGTGAGGGACGCAGTAGCTGTAATATTGCCACCGGGTGCAACAGATACCATGTTCAGTGTAGACCAGATAAAGGGCATACTGATGGGTACTTATAACAAGAAGTACACAGTAGTGTTCGACGATCAGGCTTCAAGCACAGTCCGCTATATAACAGACTCGCTGCTGCGAGGGCAGAAGCTGGGCACGAACGTGTTTGCAGCCAAGGGTAATGACAGCGTGGTGGCATATGTGGCTAAGAACCCGGATGCCATTGGCTTTGTAGGTCTGAGCTACGTAGGCAACCCGGAAGGTACTACAGGTGATAATGAGTTCATTACAAATGTTAAAATTGCCAGCATTTATAACGACAAGACACAGAGGGCCTACAAGCCTTACCAGGCTTACATTGCACAGCGCGTGTACCCTTTCAGCCGCAACCTGTATTATATAAAACATGAAACCTACCCGGGGCTTGGCACGGGCTTTGCAAATTTCTTAGCAAGAGAGAGAGGACAGCTTATCTTTGCGCACTCGCACCTGTTTCCGCTAAGGATGAATATAGTGATAAGGGACGCGGCTATCAGTAGGTAGTCGTAAGTCGTGAGTCGTAAGTCATAAGTTGAGGTTGATAGGATGATAGGTTGATAGGTTTTTTGAAGGTAAATAGTAAGATAGTTTTTGATTTTTTGAACTGATATGAATATGAAAAGAATGATCGTAGTAATTGCAGCCATGTTATTCTCACTGGGAATGAAGGCGCAGTCGCTGGATGATGGAATTAAGATGTATCACTACGAGCGCTACCAGACAGCTCGTGGCATACTGGAACCCCTGGCTGCAAGTAATGCACAGGCCAACTACTATGTGGGGCTGGCACAGATAGGACAGGGCGAACTGGAAGCTGCAAAAGCTACTTTTAATAAATACACAACGGACCCAGCCAATATTTCGGGCCTGGCAAGGGTTGCCTTTGAGCAAAAGAAAGTAGCCGAGGGTAACAAAATAGCTGAGAACGTAGCCGGCCTGGCCAAGAAAAAGGATTGGGAACCGCTGAGGTATGCTGCTGATGCTATCACCTATACTGAGGGCGGTAATTACCAGCAGGCAATTACGTGGTATAAGAAAGCACTGACCATAGAGCCTAATAACGAATGGCTGCTGTTGGGCCTGGGTGATGCACAAAGGGCATGGGCCCGCGTAAACCATTCAGGTAGCGGCGATGCGATGTCCAACTATGAAAAAATAGTGGGTTTTAACCCTAAGAACTCCCTGGTATATTCAAGGATAGGAAGCCTGTGGTATGCAGCGACAACTTACAAGCTGGCCCAGGAAAACTTTGATAAAGCTATAGAGGCTGATCCGGAGAACCCGATCCCTTACCGTGAACTGGCTAATGCTTACCAGCGCCAGGGTAATTATGAGAAAGCGAAGGAAGCTATTGAAAAATACCGTGCAAAATCTGATAAGAATGCTGACGTAGAGCGTCAGTATCTTGACCTGCTGTACCTCTCTAAAGACTATACAAAAGCGATAGGCGGAGCCAGGGAACTACTGAAAGGTGGTGCGAAGAACCCGGGCATACATGGCATACTGGGTGCGAGCCTTTATGAAGCAGGCGATACTACAACTGTAGATGAAGCGGCGAAGGAATATGGTATCTACATCCGCACAAAGGATACGAACAAGATCACTGCCCAGGACTACATTACTTACGGCAACATTTTGCTGCGCAACAAGCAAACAGATTCGGCTACCAGGTATTTCAATGTAGGTCTGTCAAAAGATACTACCGCAGACAAGTCAAGGCTGTATCGCGAAATAGCTGAAGGCTTTAAAGGGGCAAAGGAATACAAGACCGCTGCTGTATGGCTGAGCAAGCTGGCCGCTGAAGGCAAGGCAACTGCAACAGATTATTTTTACTATGGTTACTACAACTTTGTAACAGAGGGTATAGATACAGCAGCAAAAGCTTTTGAGGAAATGGAGACGAAATTCCCTGATCAGCCGGTGGCAACGCTTTACCGTGGTCGTGTAGCTGCTGCGATAGACAGCAATGCCAAGACGGGAGCTGCCATACCTCACTACGAAAAATGGCTTGCTATACCTGATAGTGATAAGTACACCAAGAAGAAGCCTGACCTGATGAATGCTTACCAGTACCTTGCTTTCTACTATTATAACAAGGGTGATAAGGCAAACATGAAAAAGTACCTGGATGAGATAGAAAAGCTGGAGCCAACCAACTCCTTCCTGAAACAACTGAGGGATGCAGAGAAGACAATGAAATAACCTCACCCCGGCCCTCTCCATAAATGGAGAGGGAGGAATTGATATTGAAGAGCCACCTTTTGTGAGGTGGCTTTTTTTGTTTGCTTCAGCCTGGTCGCATGTGCGACCCACCCCGGCCTCGTGCCTCGGCCACCCCTCCCTGCGAGGAGGGGAGTCGGTGTTGGTT
>CAMPKR010000127.1 GCA_946887345.1 uncultured Bacteroidota bacterium
ACATCCCCCACACTTTCTGGTACGCCCCTTGCATTGTATCTTGAGTAATCAAACAAGTTATATGCGCTTACAGCTCACCATACTGTTCACTGCGATCATCTTTGCCCTCCCTGCCGCACAGGCACAAAAAAACGAATACAATAAATTCCTCATCGGCAAATGGCAGAGCCTCGACGATCCCAACTCTGTCGAAATATACTCGGCCAAAGAAGTCACCTCTCAATACAAAGGCAAGACTCTTTCCAAAATGACCTATCGCATCAGCTACGATGCACGCACTAAAGACTATCTCTTGTCCCACATGGACGGTACCGACGCAGATGCTATGGTATACAGCATTCACAACCTGGATAACAACAGGTTAGAGCTCACTTACCTTGCCCGGGGAAATACACTTCGCTATAAAAAAATAAGTGCTGCGCCACCCCTTATGAGTTCAGTAATGACAGTGGTTGTTGCCAGGGCATACTTTTACTCCCGGCCCGACATAAAATCAAAAAGAAAAGCTTATATCGTAAAGGGACAAAAAGTGAACATCACCAAAGTTCAGGGCAACTTCGTTTACGGCAACTACACGAACGACAAAGGTGTCGCTACCATAGCCTGGCTCAAAAAATCAGATCTGAAATAGCAAGGTCACTTAAACAAGACCGTCATTGCGGCTCTCGGCTCAGCCGGAACAATCTTCTATTCGCGGGAGCGAACCTGCACCAAATAAGCAACTCGCCCGACCAAAGATTCCCCTGTTCTCAATTCGCCCCCCCAAGACCGTCCTTTAGATTTGCCCTAAGCAATTCTTAAAAGACATTATTACTATTACTATCTTTTCTTTTTTGCTTCTTTTTTCTTTTAGAATCCACAATTTTATGTGGATAGGCTAACCATCAGCAGGGACTCATTAACACAAACGTCAAGGTAGAATACCTAAGCAATGATAAAATCCCCTGCTGATCTTTTCCCTTTGTGTCCATATAGCAATTAGGGCTTGAGACCCAATATTAAGGACTAGGACGATGGGGCAAAATGGTTAGCCAAAAGTTTGACAGTAAAAGCAAATCTATGAAAAAGAAAAAACAGTGTTACCTGGGTATTGATGTGTCCAAGTCATGGTTCGATCTTTCAATGATCGCTGTGATCAATGGCCAGAGGCAGGAAATGGTGTCGGTTCGTTTTGATAACGATCCACAGGGTTTTAAACAACTGGATAAGTGGTTAAAGGCCAATGATGTTCCAAAGGATGAGAATAGCCTGTTGGTAATTGAGAACACAGGTGTTTATCACAGGCTTATCTGGGAATATTGCAGCGCCAGCAATTTGCCTATTCATATTGGCAATGCGGCCCAGATCAAGTGGAGCTTAGGTATTGTGCGTGGCAAGAATGATGCCGCAGATAGCAAGCGCCTTTGTGTGTACTGCCTGAAGCATGCTGAAGAGCTGAAACTTACACCAGTACTGGATCCTGTAGTGCTCCAGCTCAAGGACCTGGTTACAGCACGCACCAGACTGATAGGTCAGAGCAACAGTATAAAAGTTTATTTAAATGAGCTGAAGCGGTCCAACAGCAAAGAGGTACATCGCCTTATGGGATCAGCACACAAAGCGGCTACCGAAGGTATTAAGAAGTCCCTCAAACAGGTAGAGGCCCAGATAGATAAAATAGTCAAAGACAACGAAGCGATCAAGGCTAACTACAACTTATTGATCAGTGTCCCTGGTATAGGTCCTGTAACGGCTATCTATATGATATGCTGCACCAGCAACTTCGCTGGCAATATAACCGGTAAACAACTAGCCTCTTACGCAGGGGTCGCCCCGTTCACTAACAGTAGTGGCAGCAGCATAAAAGGCAGAAGCAAAGTGCACAAAATGGCTAACAAAGACTTAAAGAAGCTGCTGCATATGGGCGCACGTTCTATCGTTACCCATATTCCAGAGTTCCGTGTTTACTACGAGCGCAAGATCAGGGAAGGCAAACACGACCTGGCAGCCATCAATGCTATTAGAAATAAGATCGTCCTAAGAGCCATAGCTGTCATTAAAACACGCAAAAAATATGTGAATAACTATCTAAAAACAGCATAAAAAACACTTGTTTATGTCATAGCAATCATTGCGGCTCTCGGCTCAGCCGGGACAATCTTCTATTCCCGCAAGCGAACCCGCAGCACACGAGCACCTCTAATTTCCCCCTTTGTGGGTGGGCCTACGAGCGTAGCCGAAGGGGGTCAGGGGGATGTCCCGCTGCAAACGAGTACTCACCCAAACATTTACTCTTTCACAAAATACGCTCGCGCCGAAACCTCGCCCACCCCTCATTCAAGCCTCCCTGCTCAAAACAAAAAGTTTCCCACATACCAGCCCCGCCCTGCTCCGCGCACACTGACTTCTTCGTACCTTTATATCTATGGACACTACGAACCTGTACCTCTTACTCAGCAAGGCTTTCAGCCCTCCCGGCAGCCGGTAACAAGCGGTAACAAATCGGTAAACGATCGGAAAGAAACCGGTAATAAAGCGGTAACAAACCGGAAAGATAACGGTACAGAATCGGTAATAAAAAATTAAGGAATGCAGTACCGGCGCGGCTTTTACTCTTTTCAAAAAAGCAAAACCGGAAATAAAACTAGGATTACTTGTGAATCTATCAAGTCATCACCCATTGAGTCATTACGTAATTGAGTCATTGAGAATTAATTATAGAGCTTGCTCTTCACAATACCCAGCTTATGTAGCCAGTGTACGAAGGAAACACGCAGCACCCCGCGGCCATATTTCATACTACGGCTGAAGTTGATACTCGATGCCTCTTCAAAGTACTTGGTCGGGCAGGTCACTTCGGCTATATCATAGCCCTTCATTACGATCTGCGATATCATCTCGTTATCAAACACGAAGTCGTCGCTGTTATGGCTAAAGTCCAGCGCGCGAAGCACTTCTGCACTAAAGGCACGGTAGCCTGTATGGTACTCGCTCAGCTTCTGGCTGATCATTATATTTTCAAACAGGGTCAGGAAGCGGTTGGCTATATACTTGTACATGGGCATGCCACCCTTCAGGGCGCCTTTACCTAGTATTCTCGAGGCCAGCACCACCGGGAACACATCATAGGCTATTATGGATGACATCGCATGTATCAGCTTGGGGGTATACTGGTAGTCGGGGTGCAGCATGATCACTATGTCAGCTCCTATCTCCAGGGCTTTCTTATAGCAGCTCTTCTGGTTGCCGCCATAGCCCGTGTTTTTTTCATGCTTTATTATATGCTTTATACCCAGGCTCTTACCTACCTCTACCGTGTCGTCCGGGCTGTTGTCATCCACCAGCACCACGTCATCCACTATATCAAAAGGTATTTCCCTGTAGGTGCGTTCTATTGTCTTTGCAGCCTTATAGGCCGGCAATACAATTACTATTTTTTTCCCGTTCAGCATTAATAATCAAAAGTAAAAACTCAAAATTCAAAAATGAAATGCCTCTCTCACAGCGGCCTTATCCACTTGTCAACCTATCAACCTAACTCGCTACCGGGAAATCTCCTTCCGCGGGCTTCATACTTGTCACTATCAGGTTACTGCTGGCCTTGCCCAGCAGCGTACCTTCCATGCTCTCTATCCTGCATTCCACGTGTATTATCTTCTTTCCTGCACGCACCACGTTCGCGGTCGCCTTTAGCCTGTCTCCTTGCTTTATTGCATACAGGAAGTCCACGTTCAGGTTCAGCGATGTATAGTTGGCATTCATATCCAGGCTTACTACAGCCCAGCCTATTACCTCGTCCATTACCAGCGCCATCATACCTCCGTGTATGTTGCCGTAGGGGTTGGTCATCTCATGCTTCACTTCCAGCGATATGGTCGCACTACCCTTCTCTATCTTTTCCAGCGTGAATTGTAGCCAGTTTCCCGCCGGCGAGCGCGACTCCTCCACCAGCTTCCCTTCAAAGTTCTCTTTGATGAACTTCAGTATGCTTCCCGCCGGTATGTCTTTATATCCCATAGTCTATTTCGTCTTTACAGTTGCTTTTGCCTCTTTGGCTTCTTTCAGCGCCAGCACCTTGGATATCATGCCTTCTATTCTTCTCTTCCTTGTTTCAGGCTTCTTCGCATCCACAATGGCCTCTATATATTCCCTCGTATGCGAGAACGACATGCTGTAGAAAAACGCCTCCAGTCCTTTGTAGGGCTTCATAGCCTTCACGGCATCAGGCGGCAGGGCCACCGTCCTTTTTATATAATCTATGCCTTCTGTCTTGCGCTCTTCCATGGGTATCCAGGTGCTCGGCTTGCCGGGGTCTTTTTTCTTAAACCTCATCCCGCTCCAGGTATCATCTATCGCTGCCGAAGCCACTCCTTCAAATTTGGTAAACAGGTAGTCCCATACTTTATCCCTATGCAGGTCTCCTTCCAGCTTCGATCCTTTCTTGGGGTAGCATACCCACATTATCGCATCCATGGCCACACTGTCAGCTAATTTATCCACCAGGGCGTTCAGCTTCAGGCTATCTTCAGCAAAAAGCACTATCTGGCTTATAGCCGTCTTACCGGCCAGACTGGTCTTTATGTCTTCCGCCTCTTCAAAGAGGTGGCGGCAATCCTCCGGTGCATTGATCAGCCAGAAAGGCTTTTCTGTATTTATTCTCAGTTTTTTCAGGAGGCTCATAAAATCTCTTGAGGCAGCAAAGGTAAGATTAATGACAAAAAGCGCTAATTCAGAGCTTGATAAGCCTAAAGCATTAACAAATCACAAATTCGCCCTCTTTATCCACCGAAAGTTTTTATATAAATATATATGCACTAGGTTTGCACTGCAATCGACGATTTATGACTATTACACAACTGGAATATGTAGTGGCAGTGGCCACATATAAAAGTTTCGTTTCTGCGGCCGAAAAGTGCTTTGTTACACAGCCCACGCTGAGTATGCAGATACAGAAACTGGAGGACGAACTGGGAATCAGGCTTTTCGACAGGAACAAACACCCTATCGCTATCACCGAAATGGGCCAGGCTATTGTTGATCAGGCCAAATCCATACTATCAGAGTGCAACAAAATTCAGGAACTCATACAGAGCCAGCAGGAAACCCTCAGCGGCAGGTTCAAGCTGGCTGTAATACCTACTATAGCACCTTACGTTCTTCCTGCCCTGCTGGAGCGCTATTCTAAAAATTATCCTGATGTACGGCTCGATGTAAAGGAAATGGAAACCAACCAGGTACTCAGCGCACTCAGGAATAATGAAATAGATGCGGGCCTGGTGAGTACTCCTCTTGAGGAGAATGGCATTAAGGAGTATCCTCTTTTCTACGAACCTTTTGTTGCTTACTTCGGTGAAGATGAAAAGGCTTTGAAAAAACGCCTCATCGTTCCGTCTGATATAGAGCTTGACCGCATATGGCTGCTAAATGAGGGACACTGCATGCGCAACCAGATCATCAATCTCTGCAGCGACCAGGTTCAGAAACTTCAGTCTGAGCGCAAGTATCGCTACGAATCCAGCAACGTGGAAACACTGCGCAAGATGGTGGACAAGAATGGCGGACTCACTGTTCTCCCCGAACTATCTACCCACGAATTTCACGAGGACCAGATGGAGCGCATCCGTTACTTCGAAGAAGTGGAGCCGGTTCGCGAAATCAGCCTGATTACCAACGACTACTTTGTTCGCAAGCGTTTATTACAAAGCTTGATGGATGAAATTCTGGAAATGATTCCTGAGAAGATGAGAGTGCAGAAAAAAAATCGCAAGGTACTCCGTATCCAGTCTGCTAAACTGTAGCTGCTATTATCCGGTTAATACCTTCCTTAATAGCTTCGTGACCGGGGAATACTTCGTTAAGTATCAGCTTTAGCTTCAGCCAGCGTTGATCTTCTTCTATTATGTAATTCAGCACAAAACTGCCGCCTTCATTTATATGAGCGCGGCAGTTTTCCATAAAAGGTCTTGTTGTTACAAAGTCAGGTACTTCTCTTCCTCTGAATACGTCTACTATCAGTAAGTCGTATTTTTCCCTGTCTATGTCCATGTAAAACATGGCATCGGCTTTTATCATTTTTACATTTCCTCCGTAGGCGGGCATAAGCTCTTTAGCCCAGGCCAGTACCTGCTCATCATTTTCCACAAGGGTAAAATCAGGACTATATCCTTTGCCACCCATAATCTGCACTGCGCTTCCCAGGCCTGAACCCAGCACCAATGCCTTCTTCACTGCAGGAAGCTTGTCTTCCAATGCCTTATATGCGGCAAGTATAGGCGTGTATTTATCAGCATCAGAATAAATGGCATCGTTGGTTGCCAGCTGCCAGCGCCCCTTATACAGCAGCAGCTCCAGGTCTGGGTTTTCCCGGCTATGGCCTCTTTCAATCCATACAGGAGCCAGGTAGCTGAGGATTTTTTTATACAGGGGTACTTTCAAATGCTATTGCGGTTTGTAATACTGCTTTGCCTTAGGCAGCAGTCTTTTTATATCGTTTATCCGCGTTTGGTCGCTGGGGTGAGTACTCAGTATTTCAGGTGGTTTGCCACCGCCTCCGCTACCCATTCGCTGCCAGAAATTTACGGCTTCTTCAGGATTATATCCAGCCATAGCCATAAAATACAGGCCCATTTCATCAGCTTCACTTTCCTGGTTGCGGGAGAATTTCAGCAACAGCCCTGTTCCGCCAATACCAATGGCCGCATTTATAACTTCACCGGCACCGCTCGAATTAGTACCTAACAAGCCAGAAAGGGCTTGTCCCCCGTACTGTGTCAGCATTACATCCGTAGCGCGCTCATTGCTGTGCCTTGCTACCGCGTGTGCTATTTCATGCCCCATTACCACGGCAAGGCCCGTTTCGGTCTGTGTGTAGGGCAATATGCCGGTGTAAACGGCCACTTTTCCACCAGGCATACACCAGGCATTGGCTTCCTTATTGTTTATCAGGTTAAACTCCCATTGGTAACCGCTCACAAGGTCTGTTTTATTGATCGTTGCCAGGTATTGCTGCACAGCCACTTGCATACGAGCCCCTATTCTTTTCACCATTTCGGCATCCGGGGTACCTGTTATCGGCCTGCTGGTAGCCAGTACCTTTTGATACTCGGCAGCGGCAGCTGTTCTCATACTGGCTTCATCGGCAAGATTTAACGTTTTACGGCCTGTCACGGGATTGGTAAAGCAAGAGTATAATGTGCCTAAGGAGCACAAAAGAAGCGCTGAAAAAAGCATCTTTTTCATAGTACTGT
>CAMPKR010000128.1 GCA_946887345.1 uncultured Bacteroidota bacterium
ACAATAGAAATAGCATCAAGGGCAATGACAAAGAAAAGCGCAATGCCGGCAATGCAGACGAGAACCGACTGAACAAGAAGCTGAAGGATAACCCTCGCAACGACCCCGATGAAAGCCTCAGTACAGCGGGTGATACCTCAGGCGGAAAATATTCAAAGACCAACAAGCGCGACGAGGACATTGACAACGACGATACGCGCGGAGGCCTGTAAGTTCTTTTACTGGTTAATGATATGTAAAGCAGGGCCTGAATCCGCATTCAGGCTCTTATAACTGCGTACCTTCAGCCGGTGAAGTATACGCTTGTATTGGCCGCTTTAGTTCTTAGCCTGTCCTCTTGCCAGAAGATGGCCTTGCAGCATACCTGTACCTGTACCCTGCAGCGGGTAGTTAACGGTCAGCCGGAAGACCTGGGCACCATCTCTGAAAAACAGATAGGCAGCTACCAGACAGCCAGGGACACCTGCGACAAACTGCAGGATGACTATACCTATGACCGGAAAACCAACGGCGTTACGGAAAATCATACCGCTACCTGCGAAATTGACTAGCTTTTTTGCTATTTCTTTGTATTTTCACTGCAAGAATCTCATATATATGAAACGCGCTAAACTTTTACTAACCATAGCTATTGCGTGCGTGCTATTTACCTCTTGCAAGAGGGAGGAAACCTTGTCGTATACCTGCCTGTGCTACAGCTCTACGGCAGGCAGCACTTACAAGGAAGTTCACGAGCTTGATACTGATGACCACGAGGAGGCTAAGGAGCTTTGCGAGTCGTTCAGCAAGCCACCAAGTGATATGAGGTTTACCTGCACGCTGGAGCTGCAATAAAGCCTCCCAACCTTTACATTTCAAAGCATAATTTGTATATTTAGCCTGCATTGAGAGTTTATATGAAACAAAAAAATCTACGTTTCGGACAGATAATAGCTTCTTTAGCTGTGGTGGCGGCAAGTATCGGTCTGTTTGCTTCCTGCGGGAAAGAAAAAGGAGTTGTCGCCTCTCCCTCGTTCTCTATTGCCGACTTTGTTGGTACCTATGTAGGAGCCTCCACCTGTAATTCTGATACAGCTACCTTTGTGATCAATGCAGGTAAGGACAGGACAACAGTTACCACCCCAGCCTGGTTTGGACTTGGAGAGTGCAAACTGGTAACCAATATAGAGGCTACGGTGTCAGGCAATGTAATGACTATAGACAGTGCTTACTTCCAGGACAAATGTTTTGGTGACTATTATGTAGATGCCACAGGTACTATGATCAAGGACTCAATGTTTCTGACGGTATTTTTGTCAACTCCGACCGGCGCTGAAACTTGTACGTTTGCCGGAAGGAAAATAGCAGATACTGCTGCCAATCTGAATTTGTAAAAGTATCAACTCATAATATTCAGATGTCCCGCAATGCGGGACATTTTTTATTTTTAGCCTATGGCCGGTATTATTGACACGTTTAAAGAGCACTATGCCAAGGATCGCAAAGCATGGAGAAAATGGCTGGAAAAGAACCATGCGAAAAGCCAGGGCATATGGCTGGTATACTATAAGAAAGATAGCGGTAAAAGCAGGGTGCCCTATGCAGATGCCGTGGAGGAAGCGCTTTGTTTTGGCTGGATAGATACAACTCAACGACCGAGAGATGAACACAGTTCCCAGCAACTGTTTATGCCGAGGAAGGAAAAGAGCAACTGGTCGAAACTGAATAAGGAACGAGTTGCTAAAATGGAGAAGGAAGGCCTGATGACCGATGCGGGCAGAGAAAAGATAGAAATAGCCAAAAAGAACGGCTCGTGGAACAAGCTTGACGCAGTGGAGAATATAGAACTGCCCCCGGAACTGGAAAAAGCATTTATCCGTAACAAGACCGCGAAGAAGAACTTTGATGCTATGAGCAAGACGGCACAGAAAGAATTCCTGTACTGGCTGCATAATACCAAAAAGGAAGAGCTACGAAAACAACGTGTAGCAGACATCATAAAGCTTACAGGGCAGAATATAAAGCTGCACAGGATGGAGAACGGAAAGATGGTGCGGAATGTGTGATCAGTCTGGCCCGGGATTTGCCTGCTATATGATATGAGAACGGTAATTGTAGCAGTGCAGCTGCTGACAGCATTTTTTGCGCAGGCACAACAAACGAAAACTATAGAAGCCACCCGCCAGGACTGGAGCGGCGGCATTGCGGGCAGGCATGGAAGCAATTACCGGTTTGTAGTGCGCTTTGAGGGAATAACGCCGACAATACAGCCTGATACGCTGTGGATAGACGGAGAGGCTATAGCCCTAGAAAACAGCCGGGACCGAAGTGGATCTTATAAGATAAGCGAAAGAGGAGGTCGTACCTATTGCGAGATAGCTGTCCGAATAGCCCGGAACGAATACCACCATCTTTACGGACCAGACGGCAGAAAGCAGCCGAAAGCCAGACCGCCGATAAACTACAAGGGAGTAGCCCTACTACGATACAAGAAAAACGGCCAGGCCGACTATTATGTGATAGAAAAGATATTGAAACACGCACCGCCCGTAAACTATCCCTGAGTAAAGATCTGTTCCATAGCCCAGGATTTGAGGCGCATTTCTTCCCATTCCTGTTCTGCAATGCTATCATAGGTGATGGCGCCGCCTGCCTGGTAGGAGAGATAATGAGTTTCGGCATTGTAGAAGAGACTACGGATGACTACGTTGAAATCGAAATCGCCGCCGGGGGTGATATAGCCTACCGTGCCGGAGTATAGCTGTCTCCTGGCCTGCTCATATCGCTCAATCAGCTGCATCACCTTTACCTTTGGGGCACCCGTCATGCTGCCCATGGGAAAGGAATAGCGGATAGCATCGGTGAATGGCAAACCGGATCTCATTTTCCCGGTAATGGTAGATATCATCTGGTGAACGCGGGGGTAGGAATAGATGCCGAACAATTCTTCAACATTTACTGAACCCATCTCGGAAACACGCGCCAGATCGTTGCGGGTGAGGTCTGTGATCATTACATTTTCAGCACGTTCCTTTAAGCTGCTGCGTAGTGCGTCTTTTATTTGTTCATCCTCAGCTTCATGCCCTGATCTGCGGGCAGTACCTTTTATAGGTTGTGAGCAAAGCGTGTCTCCGCTCTTCTCCAGGTAGCGCTCAGGACTGGAGCAAAGCATATACTTATCGTGAAGCCTGTAGTAAGCAGCAAAAGGAGCAGGTGAAATATTATTCAAGCGTTTGAAGGCGGAGAGGGTATCGATAACAGCATTCTCGCAGAAGCTTTCAGTGCAATAGTTGATCTCGTAACAGTCGCCTTCGAAAATATGCTGGCGGAGCTTAGCTATGTGATCCAGATAAACATTTTTACTTACGCGCTGCTGAAAGTTCAGCGCCGGTAAGGAAGCAATTTCTTTGATCTCTGTGTTGATTATTGCATTATACACCTGCTGTGGGTTGACATCGACACATTCTATAGTGAGCTCCTCGTGAGATGCTCCCATATAGCAGACGATACGGGGACGGAAAAATTGCAGTAGGGGAAACCCAAGATGTTCTTCATGATCAGAAGATAGTTTAGGTTCCAATTCATTTTTATAATCATAGCAGATGTGGCCAAGGAGCCAATCTTTATTTGCATCGTGGTGAGCCTGTATGTCGGCAAGGGAATCGTTAACAGTCTCCATAGCGTCAACTGCAAGCAGGCAGCCGTAGCGGCCGGGATAATCGTTACTATCCAGAAAAAGAAGAATGCTGAATTGGCTTGCCCAATCCAGCATTCGCTTCTTTATTTCCTTGCTTTGGCCAGGGGCCAAGTTAAATGTAGCTTTTTGTCTCAATAAGCAGATTGATTAAAAATCGTCATCGTCGTCATCGTAGCCGCCGCTACCACCTTCGCTGAAGAATCCGAGATCTTTGAACTCGTCATCTATATCGAAGTCATCATCACCTTTCGATTTTTTAGCACCGCCAGCTTTTGTTTTAGACTTAGGCAAATCGAATTCTTCGAATTCTTTGTCCAGGTCAAAATCATCTTCTTCATCTACCTTTTCGTAATCGTCTACTTCCTCTACATCATCATCCTCGTCATCGTCATTACGGCTTTTGGCCTTTGTAGATGCAGATTTTTTTGCCGTGTTTTTCTTTTGGGGAGTCTCTTCATCTTCCTCCTCATCAAGATCATCATCCTCGCCTGTTTTTTTCTTAGGGGATGCCTTCTTTGCTGCCGGTTTAGCGTCTACCGGTTTTACACTTTTCCTGCTTACTGCTTTTTTAGTTGATGTCATGGCGCACATGCAAATTGATGGCGTAAATTTTTAATTGTTTTGGGAAATTGCCAAATTTTTTTTCAGGGTTCTACGAATATTTTTTTCTAGGGAATCTGGAGCAATTGGTCGCGCCCTGTGCCATTGGATACATAGGCTACCTTGGTACCGAGGTATTGCTCAGTAAAACGGCAGTAATCTTTGAACACCTGCGGCAAGTCGTCATAGGTTTTGCAGGTACTGATGGGTTTGTCCCAGCCCGGGAAACTTTCGTAGACAGGCTCAATGCCGGCACTGCAAACGTCATAAGGGAACTCCCTGGTCTCCTTACCGTCTATATTATAAGCTACAGCGGCCTTTATAGGATCAAAGCCATCGAGTACGTCGGCCTTTGTCATGATCAGTTTGGTGACACCACTAAGCATACAAGCGTAACGCAGCGCCACCAGGTCGGTCCAGCCGCAACGGCGCGGACGGCCGGTGGTAGCACCGAACTCATTACCTGCCTTACGCAATGCCTCGCCGGTTTCGTCTTCGAGTTCTGTAGGGAAAGGCCCACCACCTACGCGTGTGCAGTAAGCCTTAGTGATGCCATACACCTCACCTATACGGGAAGGGGCCACACCGAGACCGTTACAAACGCCGGCAGATATGGTATTGGATGAAGTAACAAAAGGATAAGTACCGAAGTCGATATCGAGCATGCTGCCCTGGGCACCTTCTGCCAGCACCTTTTTGCCATCCTTGATGTGCGCGTCGAGCCAGTACTCGGCATTTACCACCTGCAGAGAGCGCATGAAAGCGACTGCCTCCATAAAGGGCTGTTCCCACTGCTGCCAGTCGATCTGCTGATCGTACTGCTTCAGCATTTCCAGGTGTTTGTTCTTAAGCTTGCTGTACTTGGCTTCGAAGTCGTTACCAACGATATCGCCAACACGCAGGCCGTTGCGACCGGTTTTATCCATATAAGCTGGACCGATACCCTTGAGCGTAGAACCAATCTTTTCGCTGCCCTTAGCAGCTTCAGAAGCTGCATCGAGTGCGCGGTGAGTTGGCAATATGAGGTGTGCTTTTTGTGATATAAACAGCCTTGAAAGCATGTCAGGCTCCAGGGCAGTGATCGTTTCTATCTCTTTCTTTAAAGTGACCGGGTCTATTACTACCCCGTTGCCTATCAGGTTGAGACAATGCTTTTGAAAGACGCCTGAGGGTATCGTATGTAGTACTACTTTCTGACCATTTACATACAGGGTATGTCCTGCATTGGGGCCACCCTGGAAACGGGCAATAATATCATACTGTGCGGCAAGGAAGTCAACGATCTTTCCTTTACCCTCGTCCCCCCACTGCAAACCAAGCAAAACGTCTATCATGCGAAATTTTTAAGCGTCCAAATTTACCACGCAAATATGAAACTCTGCAAATAAAGTAAAAAGTCGTAAGTAGTTAGTAGAAAGTAGATAAATCGGGCAGGCGCTCCGCAACAGGAAATAGCAATTGCGTGGAACAACCGTGGAACGGTTTTTATCATATATAAATGAGATCTTATCATGATTGGGGATATTAGGTGAATTGAAATCATATTAATCTTTGAAATTGTTTGTGAAGAGACAAATATGCCCGAATTTTGTACTGTCTGCCAAATACAGACAATAAAACACTGCAAGGGCATGTCTAAACAACAATGGACGCTAAATACAGAAGCCATGCAAGAAGAATTTTTTGCAGATACAGCGCTGATAGGCATTGTTAGCCCGCTGCCCGGATACCAGTTTTGCTGGACGCTGAACAAACAGCTGGAAACCAACTTTGTACGTGAACCGGAGATGGACGTGTGCCTGCAGTCGGGCAAGGAGAAGCAGCATTACTTCCCTATTTATCAATATAATGTTCCGATGAACGGTTCGCGCTATATACTTTATAAACTGAAAAGCAATAAGGAATCGCTGCTGCCGGAGGCTAAACAGCTTGACTACCTCTGGATGGTACAAAGCAACTCCCCTGAAGCCGATGCCCAGGATATTACCGTACACCTGAGAGATATACCTGAGGTGCAACTGGCACAGGTTATAGCCCCTGACAGGCTGAAGAACCTGAATCACCTGATTGTGTAGCCCGTGTGGAATGTTTCCAAATATTCGTCTAGTTGGAAACGACTGATGAAGCCATACTTTTTATTCATCCTGATCATTTTCGGACCTGTTAGTAGTTTCTCGCAAAACACTTCTAAAAAGGTAGTAAGCAAAGACACGTTCATCATTGAAACGCCCGACCTGGATACCAGGCAGAAGTACATCTACCTAGACTCTATAAATAAGGCATATCCCCCATATGACTTATTGGAATTTGTTCGGGAAAACCTCCGTTTTTCAAGTATTGTCAGGGACCAAGACACGGTCCTGATTTCATTTGATATTGACAAGGCAGGCGCCGTAAAGGAGCCGATTGTACTTGACGGCGTCTCCCGGTTAATTGATGACGAAGTTGTCAGGGTCATTAAAATGCTTCCCGCCTGGATCCCGGCTAAAAAAGGAGATATTCCTTTCTACTACACCGTTCGTCTGAAGGTCCCGGTTAAAAATTAAAAATCCTACAAACAAGTATCAGCAAACCCTAATACGTAGCCATTGATAAATCATCTGGTAAACCTTGGTGCATACCCTTATTTTTCTATTTTTGTTGCCTGTCTAAACACACCCGCATGAATTATCGCAAGATCAACAATATTGTTGGCTGGATCACGGGGCTGATAGCCCTTACTGTTTATCTGATGACTATGGAAAGGACCGTATCCTTCTGGGACTGCGGCGAGTTCCTTTCCTGTGCCTATAAGCTGGAGGTGGGCCACTCGCCTGGAGCACCCTTCTTTATGATGCTGCAGCGCCTGTTCGCCATTGTTGGCGGCGGCACTACGGGCCAACCCAGTGCAGAGGTCACTTTATTCATGAATGCCATGTCGGCAGTAGTAAGTGCGGGAACTAT
>CAMPKR010000129.1 GCA_946887345.1 uncultured Bacteroidota bacterium
GGTGTACAGGTGGGCGTAAAGCACAAGGCTGTAAGCGTTGACCACCTGGAATGCGTTGGCGAGGCGGAAATAGAAGCACTGAAAACGGGCCATACCATGCCTACCCTGTTGCCGGCTGCAGCCTTCTTCCTGGGTATTCAGTACCAGCCGGCGCGGAAAATAATAGAAGCAGGCTTGCCGGTTTGCCTGGCTACGGACTACAACCCCGGCTCATGTCCATCCGGGAACGTACCTCTTTTATTAACTATTGCTTGTACCCAGCTAAAGATGACCCCGGAAGAGGCCGTGAACGCCGTGACACTGAACGGTGCAGCAGCCATGGAGCTTGAAAAAGAACTGGGTAGTATATCGATTGGCAAAAAGGCTAATTTGATAATCACTCGAAAAATCCCCTCTTTGGCCCATATTCCGTACGATTTTGGCAATAATCCGGTCGAAAAACTGCTTTTATCGGGCAAAATCCATTGATTGTCCGATTTCGCTTTTTGGCTTTAATGATTACTTTTGCAGTCCGCACAAATATTAATTATGGCTACAACAGCAGACATCAGGAACGGCCTTATCATCAAACTAGATAACAGCCTTTATTCAGTAGTAGAATTCGGACAAAACAAGACAGCCCGCTCAGCAGCAAAAGTTTGGGCTAAACTTAAAGGAGTAGATAATAACCGCTCTATAGAACATACCTGGAACTCAGGCGAGACAATATACCCGGTACGTGTGGAGCGCCGTCCGTACCAGTTCCTCTACAAGGACGACAGCGGCTTTAACTTTATGGATAATGCCACTTTTGAGCAAATAGTGATGCCTGAAAATGTAATAGAGCGCCCGGAACTATATAAAGACGGCCAGGAAGTTTCAGTTTTAGTTAATACAGAAACAGAATTGCCAATGAGCGTGGAGCTGCCTTCCAACGTAGTACTCCAGATAACTTACTCTGAGCCTGGCATGAAAGGGGACACAGCCACCCGCACCCTGAAACCAGCTACAGTTGAAACGGGAGCAACAGTAATGGTTCCCCTGTTTGTTGACACCAATGAATTTATCAGGATAGATAGCAAGACAGGCGCTTATATAGAACGCGTGAAACAATAAGACTGACCCATTATCATTTAACCAAAGACTTTTTTATGGAATTTAAACAAATCCAGGAGCTGATCAAGATCATCAACAAGTCTAATATCAGCGAACTGAGCGTGGAAGAAGGTGAGTTTAAGATCACCATCAAACAAGCTCAGCCCAGCGAGACCCAGTATGTTGCTGTTCAGCCCCAGGTGATGCATATGCCGCAAATGTCAGCACCGGCACCTGCAGCACAAGCCGCCCAGGCTCCTGCCGCTGGTCCCGCGGCGCCCGCAGCCCCTGCTGCACCGGCAAACAGCGATAAGCTGATAACGGTGAAGTCGCCGATGATAGGAACATTCTATCGCAGTCCCTCGCCTGATAAGCCACCTTTTGTAAATGTAGGTGACGAAATAAAACAGGGCGAGCCTATCTGCATAATAGAAGCGATGAAACTCTTTAACGAGATAGAAAGTGAAGTGAGTGGAAAGATAGTTAAGGTGTTGATAGATGACGCCTCACCTGTTGAATACGATCAGCCGCTGTTCCTTGTAGAACCGAATTAATTCTCAATGACTCAATGGCGCAATGACTCAATACTAGTAGCTCAATTTCTAAGGCAATTGGGCTATTTTAATTGAACAAAAATGAGGAAAGAAGTATTTGATAGCAATCCCTTACTGAAAGCGACGTTTAACTTTTCTCTAATGTTAATTGAGTATTGTGAAGCACTTGAGGCGAACAAGAAATTTGTAGTTGCAAGGCAGTTGTTGCGCTCCGGGACCTCCATAGGAGCCAACGCTATGGAAGCCCAAAGTGCTGAAAGCAAAGCTGACTTCAACCATAAAATAAAAATTGCAGCGAAAGAAGCTGAGGAAACGCAATATTGGCTATGGTTATGCAGGGAAAGTAAAAACTATCCGAATTGTGACCTTCTGCTGGAAAAATAGAAGAAATAAATAAGATAACCGGAGCTATAGCCAACACCATTAGAAAACAGAAAATATCTACCTGATCATTAACCGGCAACATGAACTTGAGTAATTGAGTCATTGCGCCATTGAGTCATTAAGAATTATGTTTAAAAAGATACTCATAGCCAACCGTGGTGAAATAGCCCTGCGTATTATCCGTACCTGTCGTGAAATGGGTATCAAAACTGTGGCCGTCTATTCAACAGCAGATAAGGACAGCCTGCACGTGCGCTTTGCTGATGAAGCAGTTTGTATAGGAAAGGCCCAGAGTGCAGACTCATACCTGAACATACCGCATATAATGGCCGCTGCAGAAATAACGAATGCAGATGCGATCCACCCGGGTTATGGATTCCTGGCAGAGAACGCGAATTTCGCGGATATTTGTAAGGAGTATAATATTAAATTTATAGGACCCACCGGCGATATGATACGCGCCATGGGGGATAAAATAACGGCCAAGGAAACGATGATAAGGGCAGGTGTGCCTGTTATTCCCGGTTCTGAAGGACTGCTGGAAAGTGTAGAGCAAGCCAAAGGCCTGGCGAATGAAATGGGTTTCCCCGTAATACTGAAAGCAACTGCCGGCGGCGGGGGTAAAGGTATGCGCGTGGTGTGGGAAGATGCGGAACTGGAAAAAGCCTACAACACCGCAAAAGCTGAAGCCGGAGCTTCCTTTAAAAATGATGGTATCTATATGGAAAAGTTCGTAGAAGAACCCCGCCACATAGAGATACAGGTAGCCGGCGACCAGTTTGGCCATGTGTGCCACCTGAGTGAACGTGATTGCTCTATACAACGCCGTCACCAAAAACTGGTAGAGGAATCTCCTTCTCCTTTTATGACGCCGGAGTTGCGCAAAGCGATGGGTGAAGCTGCAAAGGCCGCTGCAAAGGCGATCAATTATGAAAGTGTGGGAACCATAGAGTTCCTGGTAGATAAACACCGCAAGTTCTACTTTATGGAGATGAACACCCGCATACAGGTGGAACACGGTGTAACAGAAGAGGTGATCAATTATGACCTGATAAAGGAACAGATAAAGATCGCCGCGGGTATTGCCATCAGCGGCAGGGATTATGAGCCGGAAATGCATGCGATTGAATGCCGCATCAATGCTGAAGATCCTTATAATGATTTCCGCCCGAGCCCCGGAGCTATTACGGTTTTACACACGCCGGGTGGCCATGGAGTACGAGTTGACTCGCATATATACGCAGGGTATACGATACCGCCATTCTACGATTCGATGATCGCCAAGATCATAGCTGTAGCACAAACCCGTGAAGAAGCAATTTGCACTATGGAACGTGCCCTGAGCGAATATGTGATAGAGGGTGTGAAAACTACGATACCCTTCCATCAGCAACTGATGAAGGACGAGAAATTTCAGAAAGGTGATTTTACTACTAAGTTCATAGAGAGCTTTAAGCTGGTTTAGGAGAAGATAATTTAAGGGCCCTTTGCAATAAACATTGCAAAGGGCTTGTTATTTAATTACATTTATTAAGCCTTTTGGGCTTGTTAAAGTATTTTCGCGCTATGAGTAAAACACTGCTGATAACGGGTGGAGCAGGATTTATCGGTTCGCATGTGGTGAGACTGTTTGTGAACAAATATCCCGACTACAGGATAGTGAACCTGGACGTACTTACCTATGCAGGTAACCTGGAGAACCTGAAAGATATCGAAGATGCACCGAACTATGCTTTTGTAAAGGCAGATATATGTGATGCCGAAGCAATGAGCAAGCTTTTCGCCGACTGGAAGTTTGACGGCGTGATACACCTTGCTGCCGAAAGTCATGTAGACCGCTCAATAACTGATCCCAATGCTTTCATCATGACCAATGTGATGGGCACAGCTAACCTGCTGAATGCAGCAAGAACCAGTTGGAAGGATAATTTTGACGGCAAGTGTTTCTATCACGTCTCAACAGATGAAGTATATGGCTCACTTGGCGATACAGGTTTTTTCCTGGAGACTACGCCTTATGATCCGCAGTCACCCTACTCTGCTTCTAAAGCG
Source organism: uncultured Bacteroidota bacterium (assembly GCA_946887345.1). Next base: position 4,065 of record CAMPKR010000129.1, read on the forward strand.
GCATCCGACCATATAGTACGCGCATATGGAAATACTTACGGACTACCTTTTGTGATCAGCAATTGTTCTAATAACTATGGCCCCAATCAGTTCCCCGAAAAACTGATACCCCTATTTATCAATAATATAAGAAATAGCAAGCCGCTTCCTGTTTATGGAGATGGTAAATATACACGCGACTGGCTCTACGTGGTAGACCATGCCAGGGCAATAGACAACGTGTATCATAAAGGAAGAAATGGTGAAACCTATAATATAGGAGGCTTCAATGAATGGCAGAATATAGAACTGGTAAAGCTAATGTGCCGCGAAGTGGACAAGCAACTAGGCAACCCAGGTGGCACCGCAGAAAAACTGATTACCTATGTGAAAGATCGTCCCGGCCATGACAGGCGCTATGCGATAGATGCCAACAAAATAAAGAATGAACTGGGCTGGCAACCATCAGTAACCTTCGAGCAAGGATTGGCCAAAACTGTAGAATGGTACCTGCAAAATGAAGAGTGGCTGAACCATGTCACCACTGGAGATTATCAAAAATATTATCAAGAGCAGTATAACTAATATGAAAGGTATCATACTGGCCGGCGGATCCGGCACGCGTCTTTATCCATTAACAATTGCCGTAAGCAAGCAATTGATGCCTGTGTATGATAAACCAATGATCTACTACCCTCTTTCTACATTGATGCTGGCTGGCATTAATGAAATACTAATTATTACTACACCGGAGGACCAGGCAGCTTTTAAAAAGCTTCTGGGTACCGGTGAAGAGATAGGATGTCGTTTTGAATATGTAGTTCAACCAAAGCCGGAAGGTCTCGCACAAGCATTTATATTAGGTGCTGACTTTATAGGCAATGACCCAGTGGCGTTGATATTAGGCGACAATATCTTTTATGGTTCAGGCATGGGAAGATTGCTGAAAGGCAAAGTAAATCCGGTTGGCGCAGTGGTTTTTGCTTACCAGGTACTTGATCCCGAAAGGTATGGAGTAGTAGAATTTGACAAGGATTTTAAAGCACTGAGTATTGAAGAAAAGCCGGCACAACCAAAATCGAACTTTGCCGTGCCTGGCCTGTACTTTTACGATAACGAAGTGGTAGCTATTGCAAAAGCGCTCAAGCCATCTTCCCGTGGCGAACTGGAAATAACAGACGTGAACAAAACCTACCTTGAAAAAGGAAAACTGGAAGTAGGCGTTTTAGACCGGGGTACCGCTTGGTTAGACACTGGAACATTTGAATCGCTGATGCAGGCAGGAGCCTTTATCGAAGTAATAGAAAAACGCCAGGGTCTTAAGATTGGTTGTATTGAGGAGATCGCTTATCGTAGCGGCTTTATAGGCAAAGACGAACTAATGCGTCTTGGTGATAAATACATTAAGAGCGGCTACGGCGCCTACCTGCATGCCATAGCAAACGAGAAGTATCAGTCCTTATGGTGAGTTAAATCAAAAACTCTTTTCAACTCAGCTTTGTATAAAGAATACCTGGATTTGTGCCCCAGAACAGAACAAATGTTGCCTGCCATTCTTATCCATGCTATTTGCAGATCACGCGGGCTTTTGATCTTTACCAGGAAAAAGCCATACACCGCTTTCAAAATATCCTTCACCCAACTTACGCGATACCGCTTATCATTAGTATAAATATAGCGTAGTGTATCAGCATATACGTAAGCTATAGCTGCATTGACCGTTGCACCTTTCACAAGCCTTTTTAGATAATCCCAACTCATTCTACCAGCCGGCATGTAATGTTCAAAGACTAACGAATCAGTATAGTATGCTTTATATCCCGCAGTCCTCACAAGCACAACTAATTCAAAGTCTTCGCCACCACTCAGGCCTTTATCGTTCCTGGCTGCGAATCGCGCCTGATATCCAGCATCAAAAAGATTCAGTACGATGCTTTTTCTTATTACCATACCGGCACTGTACATACCTATGGCGTCCCAGTTCAGCACACCTTCCCCTCTTCCCTGCCTGCCACAGCCAAATACGCCTTCATATCGGGCAAACCATTCCGGTTCCTCTTCTTCAAACACAGCTTTACCCCTGCCGCCGCAAACCCCTATTTGCCGCTCGCTCATTACGGAAAGTGCAACCATTAAATAGTTTGCAGAAAGCCAATTATCATCATCACAAAACACAACCAGGTCGTACTGTGCCGCCCGCATACCGGTGATTCGGGCATGATGCACGCCTCTCTTCTCCTCAGTGACAATGTTGAGACTACATTTGCTTCCCAGTTCCGTCCACAAGCTATTTGCAGTAGTTCCGGTGTTGTCTGTCGACGCATTATCTACTAATACAATTTCCCAGCTTAAACCTTCATCTATCTTCAGCTTTGATAAATGCAGGAGAGTTGCAGGTAGTCGTTGACTACTATTATGACAACATAACACTATGCTTATCTCCCTGCCCATAATCAAACTGGTAAAACTGCCCGTAATAATTTCATAGAGTAATAAATATATTTCAGCAGTAACCTGGGTGTAACAGCAGTTGTTATTGCCTTGCGTAAATAAATCCTCGCCAATGCAAATTGTCGCGTTTTAATCGCTCCACCTACCATAAAGCCCAGGTACAATTCAGCAATCTTTACGTCAAAACAGCGTCTGCCAAGTATAGCTTTTAATGCATCACCATGCGTTGTTTCCAGGTCTCTCATGCAAGCTTTGCAATTGTCAAGGTACCTGTTATAGTTCGTCTTCAGCAGATATGAGTTATCGGCGTTAACATACCTGGTAGTCATCGCCATTATTTGTTTTAGCGGGTAGGCCATCACAACTCTGATCAGCCAGTGAATATCTTCAAACCAGAAGTACTTTTCCGGAAAGGATATCTTCCTTCCTATACTACTGTGAAAGCAAAGGCAGATCAACTGACTTCCGTTGCTCCAAACGTACCTGATCGCATCCTCTTTGCTTGTTCCCTTGTAAGAATAAGAAAGATCATCAGGGCGTGATCCATCGTCGTACTTCATCATACTCTTATAAATCGCAATGGGTTTTCCATCCTTCAATATTTGTTCGTGAAAAACAGAAAGATGTGACGGATAAAATACATCTCCGCAATCAAGCAGGCACACATACTCGCCTTTTGCCAACTGCATCCCTTTATTGCGACTTAC
>CAMPKR010000130.1 GCA_946887345.1 uncultured Bacteroidota bacterium
GCCTGTATCTCTATCAGTTCGTAGCAATACTTCTGCTGAAACTTGCGCAGCAGCTCTATGCTTCCTGTCCGGTCGTGGCCAAAGCGGTGGTCGTACCCGATGATGATAGTGTGCGGGTGAAAGGTCTTTACCAGGAAATCTTCTATGTATGCTTCGGCGGAGAGTTCGGAGAAAGACTTGGTGAATGGTACAACTACTATGTGTTGTATACCTGCTTCCGTTATTAGTTTTAGTTTCTGTTCCAGCGGTGTAATGAACCACAGGGGCTGATCAGGGAAAAGCAGTTTGCGCGGGTGAGGCTCAAAGGTGATGAGCACGCTTTCGCCATTTACGGTGCGGGCATGTTCTACCACTTCCGTTAGTATAGTGCGGTGGCCTTTGTGCACTCCATCAAAAGTACCTATGGTTATAACAGGCTTTTGCAGCGTGGGTAGTTGGTCTATATTGAAGAAGACGGCCATGGCTATGCGAAGCTTTTCAGTACTTCGTAAAACTTATAGCAGTCCTCAAAGGTGTTGTATAGTGGCACAGGAGCTATGCGTATCACATTCGGTTCGCGCCAGTCGGCAACAATGCCATTCTCTGTCAGCTTCTCAAAAACCTCGCGGCCACGGTCGCTGAAGAGCAATGATAACTGGCAACCACGACGGCGCGGATGATCAGGGGTGATGATGACAAAAGGAAGTATGTCTTCAACTTCTTTCAGCAGATACTCCATGTAGCCGGTGAGCTTTTCGCTTTTGGCGCGGAGGTCGGCCATAGAAGTTTTATCATAAATATCGAGAGAGGCATTATGAGCCACCATGTTAAAAACCTGGGCATTGCTCATCTGCCAGCTTTCGGCGGTGTTCTTTGGTATGAAGCCCTTCTCCATTTTGAAACGGGTGCTTTCGTCATTGCCCCACCAGCCGGCGAGACGGAAGGTCTTGGGATTGGATGCATGATGCTCGTGTACATACACACCACCTACAGCACCGGGACCCGAATTCAGGTATTTATAAGAACACCAGCAGGCGAAGTCGATATTCCAGTCGTGCAGTTGCAGAGGCACATTACCAACTGCATGTGCCAGGTCGAAACCGGCATAGGCGCCAACTTTATGTGCCGCAGCCGTGATCGCCTGCAGGTCAAAAAATTGCCCGGTGTAGTAGTTAACACCGCCAAACATAACAAGGGCCAGGGAAGATCCCGCGTCATTAATAGCAGCTATAATATCTTCCTCTTCTATTATATGCGCACCTTCACGCGGCGTAATTTCTATGATAGCTTCCGAAGGTTCATATCCATACATGCGCACTTGTGTTTCCACAGCATATTGATCCGAAGGAAACGCTCCCGCCTCCATGATGATCTTGAAGCGGTCGCGGGTAGGTTTGTAGAAGGAGAGCATCAGCAAATGCAGGTTCACTGTTAATGTGTTCATTGCTACCACCTCGTTGGTTTTTGCACCTACCAGCTTTGCCAGCCTTTCTGTAAAAATGTGGTGATAGGAGAGCCAGGGGTTCCTAGCGCGAAAGTGACCTTCAACGCCGTGCTTCGCCCAGTCCTCCAGTTCGTTCTGCATGAGGTAGCCGGTGCTTTTGGGCTGAAGGCCAAGGGAATTACCGCAGAAGTATACTACGTTCTCACCCTCGTGCAGGGGGAAAAGAAAGCGTTCGCGGAAACCATAAAGTATATCCGCCCGGTCTTGTTCCTGTGCGTATGCCAGCGTAGCCTCATGTGTCATGGCGCAAAAATAGTACTCTGAACCACGATTTACATGATTTTTGTTGATTGACATGATTTACAGGACGTTAAGTATAGTTATTGCGGGGAATCCGCGGTTTTGAGACCGTTTACTTCCCGCAGAGACCGTTTATAAACGGGGGCTGGCATGGATTTGTAAACCGTTTAGAAAAAAGGCAACATGAAAAAGATAATATTGACACTAGCGACAGTTATAGGAGCACTATGCACTGGTACTGAAGCTAATGCACAAAGAAGCGGAGATATTGCCCTGGGCCTGAGAGCTACGCCTGACGGAGGCGGTTTTACGGCTAAATTCTATACAGGACGCCACTGGGCTGTAGAAACGCAGCTGAATGCCGGGGGCATCTTTGGCGGAAACGGTGAAAGCTTCAACATTGTAGGGCTGGCCGAATATCATATTAACCTGCCTGACCCTTCGTGGCAACTATTTTTGGGTGGTGGTTTGCATGCAGGTGTATGGGACAGGCCGGGTTCAGCCCGCTGGAATGGCGACCGTTATTACTGGGATGATGATGCTGATCCGCTATTTGGTATAGACGCTATCGGTGGAGTGCAGTATAGCTTTAAGAGCATTCCGCTCAGCCTGAGTGCAGATATGAAACCTGCTATTAATTTTGTCCCGGACCCCGATCCGTTCTGGCATAATTTCCTGGGATTGAGTGCAAGATTTTACATTCGTTAAGTAAAAATGGATTTTCACCTACGAAAACACGCATCCTGCCGAAAAGGGCAGGATGCGTTCTTGTTATTATTGTACTTTTGAAAAAAATCATACAGAAATGAAGACCTCGTATATCGTTATTGGTGTCATTGTACTTTTGTTATTAATGGGTGGTTGCAGCTATAACAGCATGAACCGTGCCCGTGTGAATGTAGACCAGACCTGGGGTAATGTGCAGAGCAGTTACCAGCGCAGGGCAGACCTGATACCTAACCTTGTAGCTACCGTAAAAGGCGCAGCTGAATTTGAGAAGACAACCCTGACACAAGTAATAGAAGCTCGCGCAAAGGCAACGCAGATGAATGTGAATGCAGGAGACTTGACACCTGAGAAGCTGCAGCAATTCCAGGCTGCGCAAGGCCAGCTGAGCCAGGCGCTCGGAAGGCTGATGGTAGTTTCTGAACAATATCCGCAACTGAAGGCCAACCAGAATTTCTTAAGCTTACAGGATCAACTGGAAGGCACCGAGAACAGGATAAAGTTTGCGCGTGATGAATTCAACACGGCTGTTGGAACATATAATGTAAAGGTGACCTCTTTCCCGAGCAACCTGCTGGCAGGTATATTTGGCTTCAAAGAAAAGCCAATGTTCAAGGCTGATGAAGCTTCACAGAACGCGCCATCGGTGCAATTCTAATATAAAGATCGATGTCCATTTTCTCCCGCAAGCCACTGCTTGATGCCGAGGTGCAAAACCAGGTAGTAGAGCATATAAAAGCCGCTGAACTGAAGACCACCGGCGAGGTGCGCGTGTTTGTAGAAGCACGTTGCGCCTATGTAGACCCGATGGACCGGGCTAAGGAGATATTCAGCCAGCTGGCCATGGACCAGACAGAAAGGCGGAATGCGGTAATAATCTACCTGGCTATAAAGGACAGGCAATTTGCGCTATTTGGTGACATAGCCATATACGAACTGGCAGGCGGTCCGAAATTCTGGAAGACCGCAGCGCAGCACCTGGTAGCAAAACTGAAAGCAGGCAAGACGGGAGAAGCTATTTGCGATTGTATAGATGAACTAAGCAATGCTATGGCTCAATTCTTCCCATACGATCCTTCCATTACAAGAAATGAACTTCCGGACGAAATAGTATTTGGTAAATGAGCAGGTTGAGCAGAGTATTTAATTTTATTCACATTGCCTTACTGGCGATGTGTGTCAGTTTGCCCGCCTTTGCACAGGAGATTCCCGGAAGACCGAGTCCACCCAGGCTGGTGAACGACTTTGCCCACATGCTGGCTACCGATGAAGTGCAGAGGCTGGAAGCAAAGCTGGTGGAATTTGACAATACCAGTTCGGTGCAGATAGCGATAGTAACGGTTACCAGGCTGGATAACCTTGAGGTCTCCGACTATGCTGTAAAGCTTTTCAACAAGTGGGGCATAGGGCAGAAGGGTAAGGAAAACGGAGTGCTGCTGCTGGTAGCCAAAGAAGAACGAAAAGCCTGGATAGCTACAGGCCGTGGCGTGGAAAGTGTGATGACCGATGCCAGGAGCGGGCAGATATACAGGAATGAAATAGTGCCCGCCTTTAAGGAAGGTAATTATTATAAGGGGCTCTCAGATGCGGCGGATGCGATTATCGCTGTAACGAAAGGAGAATACAAAAATGACAAAAAAGCCGGCCGCAAAGAGAAGGGAATACCATTTGGGACCATAGCATTTGTAATACTCATCATTATTGTTGCAGCAATACGAGGCGGCGGTGGTAACAACCGTGGCGGCCGCTATATGAGCGGACGAGGAGCCGGCGACCTCGTGACGGGCATGCTATTGGGAAGTCTGCTGGGTGGTGGCGGCCACAGCAGAGGTGGCGGCGGTTTTGGCGGTGGTGGTTTTGGTGGATTTGGCGGCGGCAGTTCAGGTGGCGGCGGTGCCGGTGGCAGCTGGTAGTTGTATATATTGTTTTTTGTATCTTGGAGCCGATAAAACCGCCCGGGATGAATACCTTTAAACTCGTATTTTTCTTCGTACTATTTTCTTTTGCTGTTTTAGCTCAAAGTCCTCAGTGGGCATGGACGGCTGGTGGAAACGGTCTTGATGTGGCACAAACCTGCAAGGTTGCTCCTAATGGAAATGTTTACGTTGCTGGTGAATTTTCCGGCACCATGGACCTGGACCCTTCTGCAGTGACAAATAATATTGTTGCCATTGGTCCTACAGATATGTATCTCGCCTGCTATACATCTACCGGAGCCCTGGTATGGGGATTTAGAATAGGAGGTAACGACCAGGAAAGAATATTCGACATTGCTTGCGATGCGCAAGGCAATGTTTTCACAACAGGATTTTTTCGCGGAACAACTGATTTCGACCCTTCGGCGTCAGTTGCTAACCTGAATGATAATACAACACAGGGATATGCCCAAACATGGATGGGTGAAATGTTTATCGCCAAATATTCTCCGGCAGGTACGTACCTATGGGCGATATCCTTAGGTGGCTGGACACAGTACGATATGCTCAATTCTCTGGGTGTAGACGGTGATGGTAATGTGTACGCGGGTGGAGTATTTGTGGATGCGGTAGATGCCGACCCTTCAGCAAATACAGCAAATCTTTTCAGCGCTACAGGGAAACTGATATTGGCAAAATACTCTCCGGGAGGGCAATATATTTGGGCTAAGAACTTTGGGACCCCAGGCACCGGCGCAGTGAATCTTGATATCAGGGGGCTGCAGGTTAGGGGTAGTAGTATATACTGCACAGGCTTTTTTCAACAAACAGCAGATTTTGATCCTTCTGCGGGGGTGGCCAGCTTTAGTTCTAACGGCCTGTATGATGCCTATGTTGCGAAATATGATACAGCCGGGAATTATGTATGGGCTATCCCGATAAGCGGGAATGATTATGACGATGCACTCGACATTCGCCATGATGCTAACAATAATGTTTATATCACTGGCTTTTCATACAGCAGCAGTGTTACTTATAGTCCTTTTGTTTCATCAACTGTAAATGCCCCTGTTGGTTCGGGAGGTGAGAATATGATGCTGGCAAAATATAGTGATGCCGGAGTGTATCAATGGGGACACCTGATAGGTGCACAGAGCGGAGACAGGGGCTGGGACGTTGAGATTGTAAACAACAATAGCCTCTATGTGACAGGATTTTTTTCCGGCACAGTTGATTTTGATCCATCTGCAGCCGTGAGTAACCTGGTGAGTAACGGAGGCCAGGACATTTTTCTTTGCGAGTATGATCTCAATGGGAATTATATCTGTGGCTTTGTTGTAGGCGGAACAACAGGTCTGTTGGAAGAAGGCTGCAAAGTAAGTTCTTCGGGAAGTGCCATCTATATCTGTGGTTCTTACGCAGGAACCAATGTGGATTTTGATCCTACAAGCTCGGTGTTGCAAAGAACGAGCAATGGTGACCTTGATAATTTTCTTGTAAAATATCTGCCGGCAACCGGAAACACATATGGTGTAGTGGCGGATACGATATGTGCAGGGCAAACGGCTTATATAACAGTGATAGACTCTACAAGTGCAGGAACATTTACACTTACATTAAACGACGGATTTAATACTTATAACTATCCTAATATCCAGAGTGGCGTGCCATTTGCGTTAAATCCATCTCCATCTTCTACTACAACCTATACCTGGAGTGCGGGCGGACAGAGTTTGTGTATGAGTGGGGTGTCTTCGGGTAGCTTTACGGTACTGGTGAATCCTCAGCCCGCGGTAAATGCAGGGCCTGACGTAACAGTATGCAATAATTTTTTTGTGCAATTAAACGGCTCCGGCGCAGCCAGTTATTCCTGGTCACCAGCTTCAGTACTGAATAACGGAGGCATTGCAAATCCTACTCTTACTGTTATAGATACGACGATAACATTCACCTTGACAGGCACTAGTAGTGCCGGTTGCCCAGATACCGACCAGGTAAATGTATCGGTGCATCCGCAGCCGGTTGCCAACGCGGGAAATGATACAGCTATCTGTCCGGGTATTGTCCAATTACAGGCCAGTGGCGGGACGAGCTATGACTGGTATCCATCTACGGGACTTAATAATCCTAATATTTCAAATCCAGTTTTTTACGGTAGCAGTGATGTGACTGTAAACGTAATCGTGACTGACCAGCATGGTTGTTCAGATACCGATGATGTGATGATAACTATGCTTCCCCAGCTTACAGCTGATGCGGGTCCTGATCAGTTGGTTTGTGCCGGCGACACCGTGAGCCTGCAGGCGGGTGGGGGTACTGACTATAACTGGTACCCGGCACAGGGAATGACAGGAAGCAATACTGCGAATCCCACAGTTTACCTTGTAGAGACAACAACTTATTCGGTGATCGTTTCCGGTAGTGGCGGCTGTACGGATACAGATGCCGTTACTATCTCTGTAATAGCTATACCTGAGTTTCAGATTTCACCTCAACAGCATATTTGCGAAGGTGATTCAGTAATGTTGATAGCAGGCGGCGGGAACAGTTATACCTGGGGGCCTGATAGCGATATCTCGATGATAGGAAATGATACGGTGATAGTATGGCCGCAGAACACTACTACTTATTATGTGGCGATAACGGAAGCTCAGTGCGGCTATAGTGATAGTGAGTCCGTGCTGGTAGAAGTGCATCGCCCGGTGGTGGAGATCATTAAAGCCACGCCAATCGGATGCGGACAAAATTTCGGTTTGCTGGAAGCGACCGGCGCTACACAGTATGTCTGGACGCCCGCCGGCAGCCTATCT
>CAMPKR010000131.1 GCA_946887345.1 uncultured Bacteroidota bacterium
GTGTGGGCGAGCGTACACGTGAAGGTAATGACCTGATGCGTGAAATGATCGAAGCCGGCATTGTGAAGTATGGCGATAAATTCAAGCACAGCATGGAAGAAGGCGGATGGGATCTGTCTTCAGTAAACCTTGACGAGCTGAAAGATTCTAAAGCAACCTTCGTATTCGGACAGATGAATGAACCTCCGGGAGCACGTGCGCGTGTGGCCCTGTCTGGTCTTACTATGGCGGAATATTTCCGTGATGGTGACGGTACAGGTAAAGGTAAGGACATCCTGTTCTTCGTAGATAATATCTTCCGTTTCACCCAGGCAGGTTCTGAAGTATCGGCCCTGCTAGGTCGTATGCCATCAGCGGTGGGTTACCAGCCTACACTGGCTACTGAAATGGGTCTGATGCAAGAGCGTATCACCTCTACCAAGAATGGTTCTATTACTTCAGTACAAGCGGTTTATGTACCTGCGGATGATCTTACCGATCCGGCGCCGGCTACTACCTTCGCCCACCTTGATGCGACAACGGTACTGAGTCGTAAGATCGCGGATCTTGGTATCTACCCGGCGGTGGATCCACTGGATTCTACGTCACGTATCCTTACTCCTGCTATCGTGGGTGATGCACACTACAACTGTGCTAACCGCGTAAAGCTGATACTGCAGCGCTATAAAGAACTGCAGGATATCATCGCTATCCTTGGTATGGATGAACTGAGTGAAGAAGATAAGCTGGTAGTATCACGCGCGCGCCGTGTGCAGCGTTTCCTTTCCCAGCCATTCCACGTGGCAGAGCAGTTCACCGGTCTGAAAGGCGTACTGGTACCCATCGAAGAAACTATCCGCGGTTTCAATATGATAATGGATGGTGAAGTGGATGAGTATCCTGAAGCAGCGTTCAACCTGGTTGGTAGCATAGATGACGCTATTGAGAAAGGTAAGAAGCTGATAGAGCAAGCTAAAAATTAATGTGGAAATGAGGTAATGTGGAAATGTGAGAATTTCCGGTTGCCGCCCACGTTGCTATTAATAACATGGAATTTGCAGATTTGCATATTTTCACATTAGCACATTGATAAAATGCAACTAGAAATATTAACACCCGAGCACAAGGTATTCAGCGGCACCGTTTATGGTGTGCAGCTTCCCGGCATCGAAGGTTCTTTCGAAATACTGGACAAGCACGCTCCGCTGATAGCTACTCTTGGCAAGGGCAAAATGAAAATACTGAAGGACAAAAACCATACAGAGCTTTACGAGATCACCTCGGGCTTTGTGGAAGTACTGGATAATAAGGCTACTGTGCTTATTGAAGGTGCTACATCAATGGAGTAAACATCGTCTGAACCACGATTTATAAGATTTAAAGGATTACCATGTAGTGGTAGTCCTTTTTCTTTGAGGTATATTTGATCTTGTTACACCCGGTATTTCTGAAAAATCAAGTAAATCGCGGTTCAAAAATTGAACTTACCATTCTTCATAGCGCGACGTAACCTGCTGAAACAGAAGGGGAATTTCTCCTCCTTCATTATCAGGATAGCCATTGTAGCCACTACGCTAAGTGTGGCTGTGATGATCGTTGCCCTGTCGGTAGTGGGTGGCTTTAAAGCTTCGATCCGTGAGAAGCTCTACGCTTTTGAAGGCCATATCCATATTCACCAATATGGCCTTAATACCTTCCAGACGGCCAGCATGCCTCCGATACAAATGGATAGCGTGCTGGAAAAGAAGATAACGGGCGTTCCCGGTGTAACGCATATAGCGCCTTTCATCAAACGGGCGGGTATTCTCCAGTTTGATGGTAAAATGGAGGGCCTGATGTTCAAAGGTGTTCCGGAGAATTTCCATTTTTCTCAAAGCATCAGCTTCAGTGGCAATAAAATAGATTATTCCGATACCGCTTACTCTAAAGACATCTTACTCTCGCGGGCCACAGCCGACAGGCTGGAACTGAAGGTGGGGGATATGGCGCAGATATACTTCCTGGAAGAAGGCTCTACTTTCCCGCGAATACGTAAGGTGCGTCTGGCTGGTATCTTCCATACAGCAATGGAAGAAGTAGACAGGGCCAATGCCCTTTGCGATATACGCCTGCTGCGCAATATCAACAGCTGGGAAGAAGGCGATATCAGTGCTTACCAGCTCAGCCTTGCCGATGATAAGCAAAGCGAAAAGATAGCGGACAAGATACTGGAGGAATATCTCGTTTCGCCTTTGTATTCCTTCACCATGGAAGAGACCTATGCCCACGTTTTTGCCTGGCTGAAAATGATGGATGTGAATGCCTCCATTATTCTTACAATCATGGCCATAGTGGCGATCATCAATCTTGCAGTTGCCCTGGTGATACTGATAGTAGAACAAGCCCGCATGGTAGGTGTGCTGAAGGCCCAGGGCATGACTGTTGGACAAATGCGCAGTGTATTTTTATATTATGCAGGCCTTATAGCCGGCATCGGCGTTTTTGCCGGTAATGTGCTTGCCCTTGGCCTTGCCTGGTTGCAGCACGAAACGGGTTTCTTAAAGCTTTCAGAAACCAGCTATTATATGACCACTGTTCCTTTCCGTGTAATATGGTGGCATGTACTGGTAACCGACGTGGCTACGTTGCTGCTGTGTATTGCCTGTATGTTCCTTCCCACCCTGTACATCCGTCGCATTCAGCCAGCAAGAGTATTGCAGTTTAAATAGACTATTTCTTCTTGCCTTTCAAAACCCAGTAAAGGCCTTTTACGTCTGCCTGCCACCGGGGTAGCAGCAGAACCAATATCATTTCCTCCGCCAGGTCAAGGGCAGTCACCACAGCAGCTATGTAAAAAAGCAGCGCAGGAGGTTCTTCTAAAAAGAACAGTAGAATAAGAAAAGAGCCCTGCAGAAGGGCAGCTGCCTTCGCCAGGTAGGTATGGAAAGAACTAACCTTCCCGTAGCGCACCAGCGCCATAACGACCTGGGAAAAAAACAGGGCAAAGAGGCTGATGAGCAATGCCAGTTGCCCGTTCATAAACTCCGGCTTTAACACAAAAGCACCTGTTACTGCAACTACGATAGTCAGATCATCTGCAATGGAGTCGAGTTTAGAGCCAGCTACGCTTGCCACCTTATATTTTCTTGCCAGGTAGCCATCAATGGAATCGGTAAAAAAGCTAAAAGCCAGGAACCACTTAAAAAGCTCGTTCCCTGTAAAAATGAAGACTAGCAGGAGTGGTGCCGCCAATGCCCTGTATAGGGTAATGGCATTTACCAGGTAGTAGCTCCGTTTGTGTTCCATATTAGTCTCTGAGGTTTGGACAAATTAAGTCTATTAATTAGAAGTTTATTTCAAAAATATTGCCATAACTTTAATATGGATGTCGTGATAATATGAAATTGTGAAAACACTTAATCATAATCAAAAAACGTTTGGCTTATGAAAAATAAGTTTACAAAATCTATCGCGCTTTATTTCCTACTTGTAGCGTCAATCTCTCCTGCCTATTCGCAGGATTTTGCATGGGCAAAGCACAACAGTGGAGTATCAATTTTTGAAGAAGGGCGGGCCATCGGTCTTGATGCCATGGGCAATGTTTACACCGCAGGTGTCTTCGGGGATAGTGCTGACCTTGACCCGGGTGCTGGTACTTTTATGGTTTACAGCATGGGCAGCGAAGACATGTACGTGCAGAAACTGGATGCCTCCGGGAATTTTGTCTGGGCTTTTAGTATGGGGAGCCAGACTCCGGACCAGATGATGGATATCCATGTGAGCTCCTCGGGAGATGTTTATGTAACGGGCCAGATGACCGGAACTGTAGATTTTGCTCCCGGAGCGGGCACTACTTACCTGTCAACAACAGGTAGCGATGACATATTCTTTGCAAAGTACAGCAGCTCCGGCAGCCTCGTCTTCGCCAAACGCATGGGTGGCACTGCCGGCGATGGCGGGCGTAGCATTACGGTAGATATGTCGGGCAATATTTACCTGACAGGCTATTTCCGCACTATCGCAGACCTGGATCCCGATACGTCTACAGCCACCTTCACATCTGCAGGCAGCTCAGATATTTTTATCGCCAAGTACGATTCCTTGGGAAATTACATTTGGGCCCATAGCATAGGTGGTGCTAACGGAGATATTGGCCAATCGCTGGCACTCACCAATGCAGGAGATGTTCTTGTAACAGGTGATTTCTATGGTACTACAGTTGACTTTGATCCCGGTATAGGAACTACAACGCTTTCTACCAATGGGTTCTCCGATATCTTTGTTACATCTTTTACAAGCGCAGGTGTTTTCAACTGGGCGCATAATATCGGGGGAATAGTGAACGACCAGGGCCTGGGCATCGCCTGTGATGTGAGCGGCAATGTATTTGTAACAGGCTACTTCCAGGGAACTTCTGTTGATTTCGATCCCGGTGCGGGCAGTGCTCCTCTCACGGCAGTGGCTGAAGATATCTTTCTTTTAAAGTTTGATATGGCCGGGACCTTTGGCTGGGTAAAGCAAATCGGCGGTGTTAACCCTGATATGGCCGGCGATTTATCGATTGACGTATCAGGCAACCTTTATCTGACAGGCTCTTTTACAAGCGTTGTTGATTTCGATCCCGGTGCAGGCACTGTCAGCTTAACAGGACTTGGCGGTGCCGATATTTTTGTAGCTCAGTATGATAGCACAGGTGCTTTAGGCTGGGCAAGATCGATGGGAGCGAGCGCTTTTGATGAAGGCGGTGCCATTTACGCTGATGCGGCGGGGAATGTATACACCACCGGCTACTTCAACGGCACTGTAGATTTTAACAGTGATGCAGGAACTTTAAATTTTGTGTCCCTGGGTGGTAAGGATGCATATGTGCAGAAACTCTCCGATCTCGCTTCGGTAAAAAATACACAATCACCGGGCACTACAGTGGTTTATCCTAACCCTGTAAACGATGTCGTGAATATTTACCTGGACAAGCCTTATCCCTCTACGCACCTCTCGCTCTTTGATATTTCAGGGCGGCTTATCGAACGTAAAGTAGAACTGAATAAGCAACAGCTTCAAATGAATATGGCAACCTTCCCACCCGGAACATACTTCCTGGAGATAAGAACCCTCTCAGGAAATGCTAATGCCAAACTTAATAAGTTGTAATAACAAAAAGTGTCGTCCCGACAGTTGCCGTGACGACACTTCTATGCTTACTTTACGTTAATACTAAAGCCAGGATTTCATGAAAAACAACTTTACTATTTCAATTGCACTTTGTTTTATTTTTCTTTTTACCAGTCACATTATTCGTGCACAAAACTTTGCCTGGGCGGCACAAAATGGTACTCCGAACAATTTTGACGATGCTAAGGCGATAGGCGTTGACGGAATGGGTAATGTATACGTCGTCGGTGCCTTTGGCGACAGTGTAGATCTCGACCCGGGGCTTCCTGACGTCAAGGTCTATGGTTCAGGCCTTGTTGATATTTATGTGCAAAAGCTCGATGCATTGGGAAATTTTGTCTGGGCCTTCAGTATTGGTAGTTCCACGATCGATCAGCCTCATGATATACATGTTGAGCCCTCAGGAGACTTTTACATTTGCGGGCAGATGTCCGGAACTGTAGATTTCGACCCCGGCGTAGGTACTTTATTGCTCACCAGCGCAGGTTCCAATGATATTTTCTTTGCTAAGTACAGCACATCAGGAACATTATTATTTGCAAAAAACATGGGGGGAGCCGACTCAGATATCGGCCGGAGTATTACTGTAGATGGGTCGGGTAACATCTACCTTGGTGGCCAGTTTGAAACGACTGCCGATTTTGATCCCGGGATGACAACCGCCAATCTGACGGCTGTTGGTTTCACCGATCTCTTTTTGGCTAAATATGACGCCTCGGGGAATTATCTGTGGGCATTTAGTGTTGGAGGAGGCTCCTTTGACGGAATGCAGTCAATAGCGATAAGCAACTCGGGCGATATCCTCGCTACGGGGTACTATGATGATAGTGGTGTGGATTTTGATCCCGGGGCTGGTAACCTTGCTCTCACCTCAAATGGTCTTTCGGACATATTTGTCGCATCGTACACCCCTGCCGGCGCGCTCAACTGGGCCAAAAGCATCGGCAGCATTAATGATGACATGGGCATAGGCCTTGTTACCGATGCAAGTAATAATGTCTTTGTTACAGGCTACTTCCAGGGTGTGGCAACTGATTTTGATCCAGGCGCCGGTACTTATCCTATTACGGCTGCAGGCTATGATATCTTTATCTTAAAATTGGACGCAAGCGGCAACTTCAGCTGGGCGAAGCAGATAGGCGGTCCTATGAACGAGGCTGCTTATAACATGGCTACTAACGCATCGGGCAACCTGTATATTACCGGCTATTTTAATGGTATCCCCGATTTCGATCCTGACGCAGGCGTCGCCAACCTGATAGCAGCAGGAGGCATGGATATTTTTATCGCTTCCTATAACAGCTCCGGCGCACTGAACTGGGTGCGGGGAATTGGTTCAAGTACAACGGATCAGGCCATGGGCATATGCGCTGATGCATTGGGTAGCGTATATACCTGCGGTACATTTACCAGCACAGCCGATGTTAATACCGATGTAGTTGGCTCCCTATACTTTACCTCTTTGGGAGCGAAGGATGGTTTTGTGCATAAGATTGTTGCTTCTACTACAAACGTAAAGAAAGGGCAAGCTTTGGGCATTTGTGTGTACCCTAATCCGGCAGATGAACGGGTGACGATAAAGCTGGACAAACAATACAATTTTGTTGAAGTCACCGTGATGGATATGACCGGCAGAAAAATAGATGTAAAAGCCGGACGGAATAACGGATCTGTGGAACTTGATATCTCGCAGCTTTCTGCCGGCACTTACTTGTTGCAGATCAAAACCAGCGAGGGTACGGCGTCAATGAAATTGGGCAAATTATAGTAGCTTCGAAAAAAAAATAACTTATGACCTGCGGAGTTAAACTATCCCTGGCGCTGGCTGCGCTTATTCTATTTACTACACCCCCTGTTCATGCCCAGAATTTTGCATGGGCAGCACAGGCAACAAGTAACTCAGGCGGTTCCGGCGATGAAGTGCAGGTAGTTGGCACGGACGCCATAGGAAATGTTTACTCTGCAGGGATATTTTGGGGTACTATAGATCTTGAT
>CAMPKR010000132.1 GCA_946887345.1 uncultured Bacteroidota bacterium
AAAAAACCTCCCCCTCCCCATTGCATTAAGTTAAATAGAATGCTAAAAATGCCTAGTGATAGCACCAGGCCGTAAATCACTCCTAGCAGAACGTCTGACCTAGAAATATCTTGGTAACTTGTTGCTTTGAACATTCTGCGGAATCTGACACCGTTGAATAATGCGACCCCAAAAATCATATACATCAGGCTCAGTAAAAACAAACTTAAAGCTGCAAGAACAACACCTCCGGGCACGGCTATTACCTTCATTATAGCAAACAATACCGAAAGTAGTACAAGAACTATCTCAATTATGCGCATCCTTTAAACTATTAAAGCATTAAAATAGAATATAGACCTGGTATTACCCAATCAATCCCCGTTGTTCGAGATGTTCCGCAGGGCATCTCGAACACCCAATATAAAGCCGTTCTCCAAACGGATTCATAGAACCGCAGCCGAATGATGCAGAAGCTCAATTTCAAAAAACCCGCCAATCCCAAAAATCCCAGTTCAGACAAAACAACCCCTCTGGCGCAGGAGTTAGCGCAGCGCTCCTGTGTCTATACAAGTAAACCGGTCTCCCGACCGGCCTATTCCTGCCTAAGCAGGAAACCCGCAGCAACCGGGTTATTAACCGATTCAAGTTACCCTTCGCAATCCCAAAAATCCCGGTTCAGACAATCGCACCTCAAATAACTTATCCACAAAACCGCCAATGCGGATAACTTTTTTTGGAATCGGCATCTTCCCCATACTAACTTTACAAAAAAGAGTGACAGCAGACTTATCAACTTGTCAACCTGTCAACTTATAAACCTAACAGAAAATGTACTCTTCTAATCACGAACGCTATCAGTTCGCAGAGCAGCTGTATAGCCTTACCGACAAATCAATCCCCGAGATCGCAGAGCTGACCGGCATTCCCAAAACAACTCTTTACGAGCGTGCACGCAAATACAGCTGGACTACCCAGAAGCGGGCCGTCCGCCGCTCTCCTATTGTTATCGTGGAGGAAATGTACCGCGAACTGTCAGAGCTCAACTCAAAGATCAGCAGGCGCCCCGAAAAACAACGCATTGCCACCCGAGAGGAAGCAGAGCTGCGGCGGAAGATACTCGCCTCCATCGCTGCTATCAAAAAATACCCCACCCATGCCGAGGTGAACATGATCATGCAGAGCCTTAAAAAGTATATCAAAAGCTCTACCTCCCGCCACGAAGAATTTGCTAAACTGATTGATGCGTTCATGTGCCACCGCGATATCTACGGCTTTGCATCCTTCCTGCCCGAGCACGGCGTTGACTTAAACATGCCTGCAGAGCAGGATATTGATCTCATATTCGGTACCCGCGAGCTGGAGATCGAAGAATCTCCCTACAACTACGACGACCCGCTCGACTCACATCAGCTGGACCGCGGCCCCGCTATCAATAAAAGAACGGACATAGAAGATGCCCACCTATTAGACGAAGAACCCGGCGAAACCCCGCCCACAGCCCATCCCGGCACATAATCCACTTTACTGAACTCCGTACTACACCGTACACACACCGTACAAGTCCGTACAGACATCGTACACCTCCATACACACACCATCCAAACCCATACACACACCGTACACCTCCGTACAAAGAAAAATACACGACTCTCCTCCTGGCAGGGAGGAGACAGGCTTTGTCGCTTGTCGACAAAGACAGAGGAGGGAAACACAGCGAGCGTGCTAATTAAGCAACTAATGCCTCCCCCGACTCAACAAAGCTCCCCTCCTGTTTTTAGGAGGGGTGGTCTCGGCTCAGCCGAGGCCGGGGAGGTAGAGCACAGCGACCGGGGCTAATTAAGCAACCAATCCCACCCAACAATTCCCCCTTTGTGCGATAGCACTGTGCGTAGCTGAAGGGGGTCAGGGGGATGTCCTCGACACAAACAAATCCCCTCGCCCAACACAAATTGAGTCATCCCGCCATTGAGAATTGAATTAAAACCCATTCATCTTATAGTCCGCCATTACCACCTTCATATTCGCAGACTCGTTTATCTCTGTCACCAGCATGCTGCTTTCTATCACATTGTTCTTATAAAAATTGGCTTCCATCAGCATGCCGTTCATTCCACGCACATTGCGAAAGTATCCCGCCATTGGCCCGCGGGAATTGGCCTGTGCTATGTTCACAGGTATCTTGGGACTGATGTACATTTCTGTTCTTCTGTTGTCTTCTTTATCCTCGCAGATATATTCTTCACAGAGGTATCCCTGTATGGTCTTTGTCTTGCCTGTCTTGCGGCAGTTGTTGTCGCCCTTTACCTCGCCCTTCTCCATGCGCTCTTCACGTTTAGCTATTGCATCACCGCTCATAAAGGCATTGATATTGATAGCCATACCCGTCTTCTTCTTCACGTCCAGCATCAGCATCGTGTTGCTCTTCACAGCGTATACCATCAGCATTTCATCCCTTTTCTTATCATCGGCCATGCTCGTTGCCAGGTTGGCATTGCTCAGGTTAATGAAGTACTTCATATTACTCACGTCTTTTTTCTGCCCTTTCTTATAGCTCGTTATCTGCATGTTTAGCGAGAGCGGAAACATGTACTCCGGGTCCACCTTGGCATTCAGCACTTTGCCCTGCATCCATTCGTTGTACTGCGCCATTCCCGGCTCACCATGCTTTTTTTCCTGGTCGTCATGTATCTTATCTCTCACCTGCCCTCTTTGCCCGAAGGCAAGACTTGCAGTTAATAAAAAAACGGGTAACAATAACTTTTTCATATGCGTCGTTTTTTGGATGAAGTGAAACAGGATTGCCCATTAAAATTAACGAAATATTATCCGCTAAAATCCCGCAATTGTGGTATTTATGTAAACGCATGATAAACTGCATCTTAGTAAATACTTAACGGTGGCCAGCAAGCTCCGGACCGCTGAAATTGGACAGTAATTAGTATTTTCAGGCATAGAATAACATGGACAGAAAAGAGATCAAACGAAGATTCCGGTATTACCTGCAGTATTTCCCCTTTACACTCAATACCCTGCTCTGCGGTCTTGCAGTCTTCTTTGCCTTTAAGCTGCTATACAAACCCATCAATCCTAAGAAAGGCGACATCTCCCCTTTCCTGCCCTTTATCCTGCTGATGGCGAAAATGGCCTTCTGGTTTGTAACGGGGCTTATCCTGCTTTCGTTGCTAAGTACTATAGCCTCTTGGGTCTACTTCATGTACCTGGATAGCAAACGAAAGTCAGGACTGGAAGTAGAGTTCACCATGGAGACTGTTAAGGGCAAAAAGAATAAGCTCTTCCTGAACGCCATGGTACAGGGCATCTTCAGGCCACTGCTGGGCTTTGTAAAAGGCCGTCTTTTTTATGATAATTATGAAATGACCGATCGCTTCAGCCTGCTATCCAATAAGCTAAAGGAGCGCAGCTGGCAACGTGCAGCCATTGTTGGGAGGTCGAGGTTGGAGTTGCCCGACATAAAGGAGTATCAGCTAAAGGGCGGCTTTGTCTACTTCCAGGATATGCTGCATATTTTCTCACTGGCAGTGGCACAACCTATATCAGGCCACTTCTACCAACCACCTGTATTGGCCGAAGACGACGACCGCGAAGTATACCCTAAGAAGACAGAGCAGATGGATGTGCGCATAGAGCAGATGCGCCGCGTGGAAGGTGAGCCACTTAACTATAAGGACTTTGAAGCAGGCGATGATGTGCGCCGTATAGTATGGAAGGTATATGCCAAAAACCGGGAACTGGTAGTGCGGATACCCGAGATGTTTGAACCATATGCCTCGCACCTGTACTTCTATGCCTCCTTTCATGCCGCAGTGAAGGCAGCCTGGCTGAACGAGGGCTACCTGAAGGAAATGCTCAACTACTACAAGAACTATGTGTGGACAGTATACGACACCCTGTCTAAAAAAGAATGGGAAATGCGCTATATACCCGATCAGACACTGACCGTGCCTGAGCATCTCACAGAGGCTGAAAAGAGCGCGCGTATCATCAGCAACAGCAACTGGCATGCAGATAAGTCGGTAGCTATGTATTTTAAACCTAAGCAAGGCGCAGTACTCTGTATATCCTCTTTAGTAGACCCTGAAGAATTGAGAAACATCATCAGCCAGTGTGATGCGTCTACTGTAGTATACTTCGTAAAGGTTTCCCGTGTCTTCCGTCACTTCGTTCCCTGGAACTGGGTGAAGCGCCTCATCTTCCTGCCACCTAAGGACAGGCTTTCTAAACTGCGGGGCACCTGGGTGTTCTCACCTATCAGGCTGCAGATACAGCGGAGGGAAAAGGAGATAGAAGCGATTTTGAATGACAGCAGTGTTATTGTGGGGGTGTTGTAGGCTGGTTGACCTTTTGTCTTAGCGACACTTTGCGCTTCTTAGCGTTCTTCGCGGTTAAAGTTAAAACGCCAAGGTCGCTAGTCTGTAGGCTGTTGTTCTCTATCGGGCTGTATCAGGAATGCTCAACTGGACATGGTTCGGCTCCGCTCACCATGACAATACTCAACTTTGTAATTTGAGATGGCGGCCTGTGTCTGCGATGACTTGTTTTTTATGGTTGCGGTTCAGTTGGTGTAGAGGGTGCTACGTTCTTTTTATTCCAGTTGATGGCGTAGCCGAGATACATGTTGAAGTCGAAGACAGCTGTTTTTTCTCCTTTGCCGAAGCCTGCTATGCTATAAGGAGCCAGTTCTTTAAATGACTTGGGATTGATCAGGAATTTGGCCCTGATATTGTATCCGGCAAAAAGGCTTGCCACCAGTTCAACACGCATGCCCCCTGTTATTTCCACCCAGTGAGCGGTAAGATTAGTGCCTGGTATTACGCCTGAACTATTACCGAAGTATTGGTTCTCTATGGTGTAATTAGCATCACTGCGCTTTATGAAGCCCATGCCATAGCGCAGGCCTATAAAGACCATATCCCAGTCGGAAGCGCTCATGCGCTGCAGCATGGACTTCTGAAAACCAACCCGGAAGAAACTGTTGGAACTAGTGTATTGCAAGGTGGGCGCTGTATAATCAACTTTAGCATTACCGAAGCCTGCTTCCAATGCCAGGTAGATATCTTTAGGTAAAGAATAGTCGAAAGCAATTTCATAAGACTTCTTAGCACCGGTGAAGGAATTGAGTATGGGTTGGAAAAAGTCGACACCGACAGAGAAACGATTCTGCGTAACCACTATTTTCTTATCAGCAGTACTATCCTCATCTTCCTGCGAAAAGGCGATCACCGGCAGACACAGCAGCGCCAGGCAACTAGTAATATATCTTAATATGCTGGGTACTTGCATTGTTGTCTACACTGGAATTAATAAGACTAATTGAATCAATACTATGGTATGTGGTCTTAACAGAGTTAAGCGTATAATAGTAAACATAGCCACAGGCGTTGGAGATGAAATTCAGCTCCTTGCTATGATAAAAAGTAATAGTATCTATCTGCTCAACAGTGGTGAAGCTATCAGGAGCCAGGTACCAGCGCGTACTATCAATAAAGGGAGACAGAAGTGCTGAGAAATTATTAGTAGAGCCGGGCTGCTGCATTAAAGGCGTATCAACACAAGCGAAAGTGGGATAAGGCAAAGACGTATCGACACTGGTAGTATCTACCATCCTGAAAGTGCCGAGCGCCACATTTACCAGCTTGGGCTCATAACAGGGAGAGCGCTGCTGTGTGCAGGAAGCAAGTGCAAGCAGTAACAGTACCAGAACGAAAGATGCAAAATGGAATGCCCTCTTAGTCATTCAGTGTAGCAAGTATTTTATCTATTTCCCCTATCACGGTATCTATCTGTTTGTTCATGGCGAGCTTGCCATTGTTGTCAAGGACATTTTTGCCCAACTGGATAGCCATCATGTTTTCTTCCAGCAATTCAAATTTTTTGTTGAGTTGCTCTATCGACTTTAGCTGTTCGCTGATGGTCTTCTTCAGCTGTTTATTCTCAGCCTGTAGTTCTGCGTACTTTTTAAGCAGCAGATCAAGCTTTTCGGTCAATATCTGTAGCGCCTGCATTATTCGCGAATTTGAGCCTGGAGTTTATTTTTATATGCACCCATCAGCTGTTGCATCAGCTGCTCTATCTCGGCATCTGTTAAGGTACGGTCTTGCAGCTGAAAAGTATAGTTAAGCGCATAAGATTTTTTGCCTGCACCCAGCTTTTCGCTTTCAAATACATCGAAAAGACCGAATGACTGCAAAGAGTCCAGTTTCAGCTGCCGGGTCACCTTTTCTACCTCGCCGTAAGGAACCTGCTTGTCCAGAACGATAGCGATATCGCGCTGCACGGCAGGGAACTTAGGCACCTCTGTGTATTTTATCTTAGAGGCTGCGGCTGCTTTCTGCCAGGTCTCAGCATTGATGACAGCATGATAGACATCCTGCTTCATATCGAAGTCCTTCAGCTTCTTAGCATCAACGGCTGATATAGTGCAGATAGGCTGGTTCTTCCATTTCCAAACCTGCTCATCACCTTCCCGGGCAACTACTGCATTATCAATACCACTCTGAGCCAGCAGATTCTGCACAACACCTTTCAGATAAAACAGGTCGGCTTTTACGGCTTTACTATTCCACTGAGCCTGCTGCACATTTCCGGTGATCCATAAAGCCAGTTGCTGGTTCTCGATGTACTTTCCTTCTGCTTGTGTATAAATTTTGCCAAATTCAAACAACAGCAGGTCCTGGTTCTTACGATTGTAGTTGTAAAGTATTACCTCGAGGCCCGACTCCAGCATAGCCGGACGCATGATGTCCAACTCAGAACTTAAACTATTAAGCATGCGAACCAGGTCGGTACGCCCAGGATAATACTTACTATTTACGATTGAATTAGTGACTATTTCCTGGAAGCCCATGCCGCATAGCAACGAAGATATTTTTTGCCTGGCAGCCCTGCTGTTCGAAACAGTTTTTGTTAATGCAATATTTAACCTGCCGTCCATTTCAATGTTATCCAGGCCATCAATCCGCAGAATTTCTTCCACTATATCAGCAGGCTGTAAAACATCAGCCTTGTTAGAAGGCACCCTGACAATTAAGCCACTTGTATCTTCGCTTGCGATCTCAAAATCGA
>CAMPKR010000133.1 GCA_946887345.1 uncultured Bacteroidota bacterium
CCTGGTAACAGACCGCTCTTCCTTCGATCGTATCATTCAAGCAGGTGGATATATCTCTGTGAACACGGGTAACGCCGTAGATGCAAATGCACTGCCCATTGAGAAGCAAAAAGCTGATGAGGCGTTTGCAGCTGCCGCCTGTATAGGATGTGGTGCCTGTGCCGCTGCTTGTCCTAATGCTTCAGCCATGTTGTTCGTTTCGGCTAAGGTTTCTCACCTGGCGCTGCTGCCGCAGGGCGATCCTGAGCGCAAGATACGTGCTGCTAATATGGTTCAACAGATGGATAAGGAAGGCTTCGGTAGCTGCACCAATATTGGTGCCTGTGAGGCCGAATGTCCTAAAGGCATCTCTTTGGAAAACATTGCCCGCCTGAACAGGGAATACCTGGGTGCTGTATTCTCAGGTTCCAAGAGCGAGTAATTTTTCAGTTAATATATTTGCAGGGCTGCCTTAATAAAGGCAGCCTTTTCATATTTTTCCGCTATGTTTAGAAAGCTTGTTCCTTTAGTATCATTATTACTGTTAGCCGGTTTGCCAGTTTTGGCAAAAAGAGCAACTGACACTGCCGCAGTATCAGCAGATACGACCGCCCGGCAGGCGCCAGGTTCAGGCTTACGTATCAGCTTAGTTACCTGCGGGGTAGGAGAGGAACTGTATGCTTCCTTTGGACATACGGCACTCAGGGTGATCGACAGTGTTGCCGGCACAGATACAGCTTTCAATTATGGCACCTTTGAGTTCGGCGATCCTGATTTCTATCCCAAGTTTGTAAGAGGTAAGCTACTTTACTACGTGAATGCCGAGGATTACAGGTCCTTTATCTCCACTTATATCTATGAGCGGCGTTCCATTGAGGAACAGGTTTTGTTACTTTCCACGGAGCAGAAGATGAAAATGTATGAGTTTCTGCAGTATAATGCTCTGCCGGAGAACAAATACTACAAATACGATTTCCTCTTTGATAATTGTGCCACGCGCATCAGGGATGTATTTCCCAAATCACTTGGGGAAGGCTTCAAATTCGGGCACGCAATAGCCGCCGATTCGAAACTAACCTACAGAAATATAATAGACCATTACCTGAGAAATAAACATTGGGAGCGATTTGGGATAGACCTGGCCCTTGGTAGCCCTATAGATTCGGTAATGACCAATGAAGGGACTATGTTCCTGCCGGACTACCTGAGGGATGGAATCGGGAAGGCCACTTACAAAGGAAAGCCTGTAACGGGTCCCGTAAAGCAAATATTGCCCGGGTCGGAAGAATCAGAGGGCGGATTGAACGGTCCGCTGGTGCTAACCTCTGTAATTGCTTTACTCACCATATTAGGACTGACGGTTCCAAGGCTTCGCATATTAGGCAAAATAATGAGCTCTATTTTATTGTTTATCACAGGGTTATTGGGCATTTTCTTTTTGTTTATGTGGTTCGGGACAGACCATCAATCCTGCCAAAATAACTACAACGTTCTGTGGGCTTTGCCGACCAATGGTCTGCTTGTCTTCTGGAAACCCAAAGGCATTGCAAAATACTCCCTGGTTGCCATAGCATTGATCATTGTGTCATTAGTGCTCCATGTGTTAGGAATTCAAGGGCTTCCCTTGCTCGAACTGGGGCCGATACTGCTTTCTCTCGTCTTTATTTTTGGCATGATTTATAAGAAAAATAAAGTGGTCACCAGCGCAGTTATCAAATGATTATCAGCACCTCAAAATTCCGCCAGCTTTCGTATCAGACAGACGGTTCAGGTCCGGCAGTAGTGCTTATACACGGCTTTCCGGAAAACAGTAGTCTTTGGGCAGGGGTAATGCCGATTCTGATGAACGGTTTTACTGTAATAATGCCTGATGTGCCGGGAGCCGGTGATAGCTCCCTGCCTGAGAATGCAGGCATGGAAAGCCTTGCAGAGGCTATAAATGCTATACTGGAGCATGAAGGGATAAAAACAGCCCTGCTAGTTGGGCACTCTATGGGTGGCTACATAGCACTTGCTTTTGCTGACAAATACCCTGAAAAGCTAGCCGGTCTCTCGCTTGTGCATTCTATAGCTTCTGCGGATAATGATGAGAAGAAAGAAACCCGCAAAAAATCGGTGGAATTGATAAGAAAAGGCGGCAAAGAAGCGTTTATAAAGCAGATGATCCCTAACCTGTTTTCGCCTGAATTCAGGAAAAAGCACCCTTCGGTAATTGAGGAACAGGTAAAAAGGGGCATGGAACTTGCGGCAGAAAGTATGATAGCCTTTACCGAAGCGATGATGAAAAGACCCGATCGTACTGGCCTATTGAAAAACGCGGCCTTTCCTGTACAGTTTGTATTAGGAGAAGATGATGCCTTGATTCCGGTGAAAACAGCCCTGCAGCAAAGTAGCCTCGCAAGCCGTAATTTCGTATTATTGTATGGCAATACCGGCCATATGAGTATGCTTGAGAACCCCGGAAGACTTGCTGGCGATATAAAAGATTTTGCGAGCTATTGTTTTACCAACCAGACTATCGAACAAAGTGCTTAGAAAACAGACATATTTTATCATCCTCCTGGGCCTTATCATTAGCCCTATTATTTCACTTGGATCTCATATAGTAGGTGGGGAGATCACCTACAAATATCTTGGCTCAAATACGTACCGGGTAACTGTAGACATTTTCCAGGATTGTATTGGCGGACAGGCGAACGCCATACAGCAGGATAACCCTGCTTACATAAGTATTTATTATAATGATGCCTCTCATGCGCCGTATGGGAATGGTGTAGACTCGGTTAATGGCAGCACAATTGATGTGCCCGCCAACTTCAGCAATTCATGTGTGAATAACCCGCCAGTCGTTTGCCTCAAAAGGATAAGATTCCAAAAGGATTATTACCTGCCACCCACCCCAAGGGGTTATATAATTGTTTACCAGCGCTGTTGCCGAAATGCGGCTATTGTGAATGTTGTTAATCCGGGTAATGTTGGAGCCACCTACTATTGTATTATACCTCCATCAACACAGGTTCCTGTACCGAATAACAGTGCCGTTTTCAAGAATTATCCTCCGCAAATAATATGTGCTAATGTTCCGCTGGTTTACGATCATTCGGCGACAGACCCAGATCCAAACGATTCGCTGAGTTATGAATTATGCCAGGCATATGTAGGTGGCGAACCGGATGATGCCAAGCCGATTCCTGATGCTCCGCCGTTTTCGCCATTAGCGTATGCTCAACCTTTTTCTGCAATTAACCCTATGGGTGGTAATCCAAGGATACAGATAGATCCGGAAAATGGGCTGATGACAGGTACACCATCGGGTGATGCCGCACGGTACGTAGTGACCGTCTGCTGTCATGAATGGAGGAATGGAGTTAAAATAAATACGGTAACCCGCGAGTTTCAATTCTCTGTAACAGGCTGTACTAAAGCGGTTGTTGCGAACACCCCCGTGTTTTCTGATCTGCCTAATACCTATATAGTAGATTGCATTGACTCTACAGTCCAATTTAAGAACAGCAGTACCGGTGGTTTTGATTGGTTTTGGGATTTTGATGTCACCGATACAAAAACAACAGCTACATCAACAGAATTTGAGCCCACTTTTTCTTATCCGGATACAGGTACCTATATAGTAAAGTTGGTGGTGAACAGGGGTACTACCTGCCCTGACAGTATCACCAGAATAGTAAAAGTGTATCCTACGTTTGAAGGCGATTTTAGCGTGAATGGATTACTGTGTCCTAAATCCTATATTACCTTTTTCGACTCTTCGAAGACGAGATACGGTACGGTAGACTATTGGTCGTGGGATTTTGGTGACAGTCATTTTTCGGGTAATCAATACACAGCCCATGCTTATGATGAAGGCGGGATATACAACGTAATCCTCTACTCCGGAAGCACTAAAGGCTGCCGCGATACAACGGTGAAAACCATAGATGTAGACAAGTTTACTCCATTTGCCGGAAATGACACTGTAATAGTAAAAGGTGAGCGAATAGACTTTAAAGCAAGCGGTGGCATTTTTTACACATGGACCCCCTCAACGCTATTGAGCGACTCTACCATATTTAACCCGACAGCCTATTATAATGATGAGGGTTATTTCAGGTATAATGTGCATATAAAAAGTGAGTATGGTTGTGAGGGTGATGATTCGATTATTGTGAGGGTAGTGGCCAATCCGTCTTACTTTGTACCAAATGCCTTTACGCCTAATGGAGATGGTAAGAACGATCTTTTAAGACCCCGTGCTGTGGGATACAGGAATGCGGAGTATTTCAGGGTCTTTAACCGCTTTGGTGAAATGGTGCATGACTCCAAAGATTTCGAAGTAGGGTGGGACGGCATGTATAAAGGAGAAAAGGCTGATATAGGCACCTACTACTACATGATTAAGCTGACCAACCGCTTTGGTGCGATAGAAAGCTCAAAAGGTGACGTGATACTGATGCGATAAAGGACAGGTTATAAAGAGAATATTTGAAAAGGATACGTGCTATGTGCGTATCCTTTTCTGTAAGGTGAGGAGAATGGCAGTATATTTATACTTTAGAAAAACGAACAAGACACTAATGGCTAAAACGATTCTAATTACAGGGGCAAGCTCGGGATTTGGTAAGGCAATAGCGCAGAGATTTGCGAAGGACAGCAATACCATATGCATAACAGGGAGAAGAAAAGAAAGACTGGAGGAGCTAAGGCAGGAACTTGAGAAAAGTGCAGGAGTAAAGGTGATTGTTTCGGCCTTTGATATAAGAAAACGGCAGGATGTAGAAAATGCGATCGCAGAGCTCAGAGCCAAAATCGACCGGGTTGATATACTGGTAAATAATGCCGGACTTGCTGCGGGTCTTTCATCAATTGAAGAGGGAGATGTGGACGATTGGGAAGATATGATAGATACCAACCTGAAAGGATTACTATATATGACACGGCAAATAGCGCCTATGATGAAAGAGCAGAAGGGAGGTCATATATTTAATATAGGTTCTACGGCAGGGAAGCTTGTTTATAAAAATGGTAATGTTTATTGCGCAACTAAGTTTGCTGTAGATGCTCTTAACCAAGCTATGCGTATAGATCTTCTGCCATATGGTATTAAAGTAACAGCGATAAATCCGGGCCTGGCAGAAACAGAGTTTTCTCTCGTCCGATTTAAAGGTGATGAAGAACGTGCCAAAACCGTGTATGCAGGTTTTCAGCCACTTCATGCCGAGGATATTGCTGATGTGGTGTACTACTGTGCATCCTTGCCGGCACATGTTTGCATCAATGATCTGACCATTACCTGTACTGCACAGGCGAATTCATCTAACGTAGTAAGACACGGACAATAATGTACACAGCAACGACGCAGATAAGAGTGCGCTATGGCGAGACCGACCAGATGGGATATCTGTACTACGGATTTTATGCCTTGTACTATGAAGTTGGTAGGGCTGAGGCAATAAGGGAATTAGGTTTTACTTACAGACAGCTGGAGGAGATGGGTGTAATGATGCCTGTGGCTGAACTGAATGCCCAGTACTTCCGACCAGCTCTCTATGACGACCTGATTACAGTAAAGACATTGCTGAAAGAACTGCCTGCAGGCTCTAAGATTAAATTTCATTCGGAACTGTATAACGAAAAAGGAGAGTTATTAAACAAAGGGGTGACTACACTTGTTTTTTATGATCCGAAAGAAAAGAAGAAAGTAGACATGCCTCATGAACTGATGCACAGACTGGAACCGTTTTTTAAGAAGAATGTAGATGAGTAATGTAAAAGCTTCAATAATAACGATAGGCGATGAGCTGCTTATTGGACAGACTATAGACACCAATTCGGCGTGGATGGCACAGCGGCTCAATGATTTGGGTATAATAGTAGTAAGAAGGGTGGCAGTGGGGGATACTGCTGCTGATATAGTAAAAGCACTGGACGAGGAACTGCGCGATGCAGCATTGGTATTTGTTACGGGCGGTCTTGGCCCCACCGCTGATGATATTACTAAACCTCTTTTGCTGAAGTATTTTGGCGGAAAGATGGTAGTAAACGAAGATGTTTTAAGCCATGTGAGGGAGATATTTGAAAGACGGAAACGTCCTTTGCTTGATGTAAACCTGAAGCAGGCGGAAGTGCCTGACAGCTGCACGGTTCTTTTCAACAGGATGGGAACGGCCCCGGGCATGTGGTTTGAGAAAGAGAATAAAGTAGTCATCGCTATGCCCGGCGTTCCCTACGAGATGATGGCGATAATGGAAGATGAAGTAATAGAACGTTTGCAGCGGCGCTTTACAAGTGATGCTTTGCTTCACAGGTCCATTATAACAGCCGGCGAAGGGGAGAGTTTTATAGCGGAACGTATAAAGGACCTGGAAACAGCCCTTCCTGCCCATATCAAACTCGCCTATCTGCCCTCTCCCGGGATGGTGCGGCTCAGGCTAACAGGTACAGGTAACGCAAAAGACCTGCTTGTGAAAGAGCTTATCATGCGACAGGAGGAAATTGCTAACAGGCTGGAGGACCTGGTTGTTTCGCTTGATGATATTCCCCTGGAACAAATACTGGGCAGGTTGCTCTTACATAAAGGATTAACTATGGGTTTTGCGGAGAGCTGTACAGGAGGCTATCTTGCCCATCATATCACGCAGGTGATCGGCTCGAGCGCATATTTTAAAGGAAGCGTGGTGTGCTATGATGTAAAAGTAAAAGAAGATATACTAGGTGTAAAGAAGAGTACGCTGGAAAAACATGGGGCCGTAAGTGAGGAGACGGCAATAGAAATGGCCAAAGGAGCGTTGAAAGTTTTAACAGCTGATTGTACCTTAGCCGTGACGGGCTTGCTAAGTCCCGGAGGTGAAGAAGATGAACAGACCCCCGTGGGTACAGTGTGGATGGCTGTGGCGAGCAAAAACGAAATAAAGACAAAGCGATTCCACTTTCATTATGACCGCGTACGAAATAAAGATATGGCAGTGCAGATGGGCATGCTGATGATGTGGCGCTACCTGAACAATAAATTATAAACT
>CAMPKR010000134.1 GCA_946887345.1 uncultured Bacteroidota bacterium
GCTGAATGTAATAGTTGGTGATATCGTTGGTGGTGTAAGCGTTATTCTCGCCACCGGCCATTTGCAGGGGTTCGTCATATTCCGGAATATTCACCGAGCCGCCAAACATAAGGTGCTCAAAGAGGTGGGCAAAGCCTGTGCGTTCTTTTTCTTCGTCCCGGGCGCCAACATCGTATAGCACGTTGACCGCTACCATTGGCGTAGTATCATCATGATGCACCAGTACCCTTAATCCGTTCTCTAAAGTAAATCGCTCAAATTTCAGCATAGATGACAAAGTTAACGGTTCGGAACTTAAATGTGAGAGTTGCTAATCACCCTCCATGTCCTCCCATTTCATAGGCTCCAGGCCCTTATTGGCCGGCCCGGTAAGCAGCGTGCCATTGCAGCCAAAGCGAGAGCCATGGCAAGGACAATCCCAGCTTTTCTCAGCAGTATTCCATTCTACAAGGCAGCCAGCGTGCGGACAGACTGGGTCTACTGCGTAAATATGACCGTTTTCATCCTTGTAGAGAGCAACTTTTTTGTCTTCCCAGTCGGCCAGCAGGCCTTCGCCCGGAGCTAACTGTGCGAGCTCTTCTATTTTCTTGTAGCTGAAACGCAGGCTGATGAATTTGCTGATCACATCAGCATTCTCTTTCACAAACTCTGTGAATCCTGCTATGGGTTTTATACGGCTTGGATCGAAGACTTTTTCGTAGATGCTCTGCTGCCTTGTTATCAATTCGCAGATGATCTTAGCAGAAAGCGGACCCAGCACCATGCCATTGCCATTAAAACCTGTGGCAATATACATACGGTCGTGGCCCGGCATAAGTCCGATATATGGCAAACCATCCGCAGGAACGAAATATTGTGATGACCACTTATATTCGATGTTGCTGACGTTGTAGTGTTTCCTTACAAAGGCTTCCAGTTCGGCAAAGACGTGTTCTGTATTTTTGTTGTGGCCTGTTTTATGATCAAAACCACCGGCGATCATATATTTTTTGCCATCTACCTCCTGGGTGCGGAAGTAATTGTAGGGGTCTTTGAGATCGTAGACTAAACCATCGGGATATTGTTCATCTGCCAGGGTGCAGGCAATTGCATAGCTTCGGTAAGGCGCGCAGCGGAAATTGTACAAAGTAATGCCCGGGGGTATGTGAGTGGCATAGATGACATACTTCGCTTTTATTTCCCCGAGTGAAGTGTCAGCAGTGTAGTTTTCTCCGCTTTCTATTTTGTGTACCGTGCACTGTTGCAGCAGTACACCACCATGTTGCTGGTAGGCTTTTGCAAGGCCATTGATGAAGCAAGTAGGATGTATCTGAGCCTGCATCTCTACCCTGATAGCCTCTACATAAGGAAGGGTAGTGGGCACATTTTCTGTTCTGCTGACCACTACACCAGCACGCTGGGCGGCCTCGGCCATTTTTCGAAGCTCTTTTACTTCCTTCTCATCCTGGGCAATAAGAAAGCCTGTACGATAGGCAAAGCCGCAGTCTATATTGTATTTGTTCACCAATCCCTCTATGAGGTCTATGCTTTCACGCGTTCCGCGGGCTACGAGTTTTGCTTCATCTTCCCCGAATTTGCTTTCTATCTCCGGGTAGGTGGAGTCGAGTATGGTATTGAGGTGGGCGGTAGTGCCCCCGGTAGTGCCGAAGCCTACATTGTTTGCTTCCGCGAGTATGCAGTTCAGCCCTTGCGATTGAAGCAATAATGCGGTGGTACAGCCGGTGATGCCTGCCCCTACTACGAGCACATCATATAAAGTATCCTTGTTCCAGTTATTGCCGACCCGTATTTCTTCAGCGGTTCCCTGCCATAAGCTTTTTAAAGCGCCATCTCTTTTCATAAAATGCCTTTTTCTTAACTGATGAGTAAAGCAAAAAGACCACGCCAGCATTTGTGATGCGAATCCGCATATATAATGGGTTGAGGGACACTGCAAAAAAAATCCCACACCCTAAAAGGTGTGGGGCATTTAAAAGTCGATTGAAATTATATACTAGGCATCCACTTTGGGAGCCTCACCTTCCTTTTCTTTTTCTATGCGGCCACGGCGAAGAGGGTTGGCTGTATATTCTGCATAGCTTTCACGTTGGCGTAAAAGGTCTACGGCCTGGAATATAGCTTCCCTGAATGAGGAAGGATCGGCGAGATCCTTGCCGGCGATATCGAAAGCAGTGCCATGATCAGGAGATGTACGTATTACAGGCAAGCCGGCAGTATAGTTTACCCCTTCGCCCTGGGCCAGTGTTTTGAACGGGGCCAGGCCCTGGTCGTGATACATGGCTAATACCGCATCGAATTCTGTGTAGCTGCTCCTTGCAAAGAAAGCGTCAGCTCCGTAAGGTCCGAAAACCAGGTGTCCGTGCTGCTGCAGCTGTTCAATGGCAGGTTTAATGTGTTGCTGTTCTTCAGTGCCTATCTGGCCGCCGTCGCCTGCGTGGGG
This sequence comes from uncultured Bacteroidota bacterium, assembly GCA_946887345.1. The sequence continues at coordinate 2,441 of CAMPKR010000134.1, forward strand.
ATTAAGGCCCAGTACCGCTATGCGTGGCTTATCAATGCCAAAGTCCTTAATGAGACTCTCCTTCAGCAGGTTGATCTTTGATACCACCAGCTCCTTGGTGATCATTCCCGCGACCTTAGCGATAGGCACATGTTCTGTGGCCAGTGCCACGCGCAGACTGCCATTATAGAGCAGCATCAGCACGTCCTTTGCCCCGAATTTATCTTTCAGGAAAGGGGTGTGGCCTGTATACTGAAAATCCGGTATCTGGGTATTGCTTTTGTGTATAGGTGCAGTAACTATTGCGTCCAGCTGTCCATCCTTCAGGCATTGGGCAGCTACCATCAATGAGCGTATTGCGTATTTACCGCCACTTTCGGTGAGCGCTCCGGGCTGTATCGGCACTTCTTCATCCCAGCAGGTAAAGATGTTTACTTGTTTGGGAGCCAGTTTGGTAAGGTCTTTAGTATTCGAGAAGTTGAAAGGAGTTTCGGCGATGGTTTTGCGATAGAAGTTGATGACTTTATTGGACGAGAAGACCACCGGGGTACAAATATCCAGTATCCGGGTGTCTGAAAGCGTTTTAATGATCAACTCGGGTCCTACGCCGTTCAGATCGCCTGTGGTGATGCCTATAAGCGGTTTTTCGTTCTGCATTCTATTGTTTTGTCAGTGCGGGTAAAAATAGCTTTTAAATCCGCGAATGTGAAATTATCAGTTTTTACCGTAGTGCACCAGGAAGTCAACCAGTATGCGTAAGCCGTAGGCTGTGCCGCCAATGGTCTGGTATCCTTTTTTGCTTGTTGCAAACGACACGCCTGCGATATCAAAGTGCATCCATGGATAATCGGTAAAATGTTCCAGGAACTTACCTGCTGTGATGGCACCGCCGTAGGGCCCACCTACATTTTTCAGGTCGGCAATGTCTGACTTTATCAAGTCGCCGTATTCCTCCCACAATGGGTATTCCACCAGTCTTTCATATTGGCGGAAGCCGCTGTCGTTGAAGGATTTACGCACGTTATCGTCAATATTTCCCATGCACACTATGCCGTGTTCACCTACGGCCACACTGGCAGCGCCGGTTAACGTTGCGAAATCGAGTACCAGTTCAGGTTTGTAGCGCTTAGCCCAGTGTAGGGCATCGGCCAATATCATTCGGCCTTCAGCATCGGTGTTCAGTACTTCTACACTGGAACCACTATACATTTTAATTACGTCGCCGGGAGTGTAAGCGTTTTCGCCGGGGCGATTGTCGGTGGCCGGTACTAATGCTATTACATGCAGCGGTAGTTTCAGTTTGCTGATGCTGTACATAGCGCCGCTTACCAGTGCTGCACCGCTCATGTCACTCTTCATGCGGTCCATAGAGTTAGGAGTTGGCTTCAGGCTGAGGCCGCCTGTGTCGTATACAACACCCTTGCCTACAAGTACAATCGGCTTTTTATTCAGTGCTTTGGCCGGCTTGTATTCCATTACCGTAAATGTCGGAGGCTCCTTGCTGCCGAGGTTAACAGAGAGCAGGCCACCCATCTTTTCTTTTTGTATCTGGGCTTTACTCATAGTGGTTACTTTAAAGCCTGCTTCTTTGCCCATAGTCGCAAATTCTTTCGCCAGCTGCATAGCAGTCATATAATTCACAGGCTCGTTCACCAATGTGCGAACCCGGAAAATAGCGTCTGTTATGACAGAAAGCTGTTCAAGTTCTTTTACTGTTACAGATGATTTGGTGAAATGAATAGTATTAAGCGTGTTGGCTATTTTTTTTGCATCGCTTTGATATTTCAGGAATTGATAGTTGGCGAGTGCCAAGCCTTCTGCAAACAAATAGGCTGCATCGATAGTGCCGGAAAGATTCTCAATAGTGATCTCGGCGAGTTTCAGGCGATTGGCAGCTCCGCAAACTTCAGCACCTCCTTTACGGCAAGCCTCTCTTGTTTGCCAGTCCGTCTTTTTGGTTCTGAGGAAGTATATAAATATGTAGCTGTCATATTGGTTGATGCTAGCGGAGCTTTGCTCTTTGTCGAAGGCAGCTTTGGCAAATGCCTGCTCTTCCCTGCTCAGTCCTGCTATTTGTTTTATTCCCGTGGCATTATCTATTATATAAACCCGGTCTTTCTTCGAAGGTTTCTGTGCTATTTTGAATTCCATGCGGCAAAGGTAGTGGCTTAGTTGATTAGTTGAAATGTTGATTAGAGATTAGTATTTGGTCTAATTTATAGATTGGTGTGAGCCTGATTCATCTATTGAACCGAACTGCCAACTGTAAACCGCTAACTATTTACTGCTAAGTCTTCGCTACTTTTGCGCCATGCAATACACGCTCAAAAAGAGTTTAGGCCAGCACTTTCTGCATGATGAAAATATGTGCAGGAAGATAGTGGAACAGCTAAGCCTGCGGCCCGGTATGCAACTGGTGGAAATTGGCCCGGGAGGGGGAGCCATCACCAAGTATCTAATTGAGCTTCCCGATGTTCTGTACAGGGCTATAGAAGTAGACGATGAAAAAGTACAGTACCTGCACAAGACCTACCCCGTTTTGAAAGATAGGATCATCCTCCAGGACGTGCTGAAAGCCGATTTGCCATTTGAGGGTAATTTTAGTGTTATCGGTAACTTCCCTTACAATATTTCGTCGCCTATTTTGTTCAAAGTTCTGGACTGGGAACAGCAAGTAGATGAGGTAGTAGGAATGTTTCAGAAAGAGGTGGCCCAGCGCGTAGCTGCGGGGCCGGGCTCCAAACAATCGGGTATTTTAAGCATATTGATACAGGCCTTTTTTAAGGTTGAGTATCTCTTTGACGTTCATGAGAACTGCTTTACGCCCCCGCCTAAGGTGAAAAGCGGGGTCATAAGGCTCACCAATATTCACAATCCTCACCAAATAGATAACAAAAGAAAATTCGTTAACCTGGTAAAGGGTGCTTTCAACCAGCGCAGGAAAACGCTTCGTAATGCATTGAAGAGTTATGTTCCCGCTGAAGTGCTCACCCATCCGCTGATGGGAAAACGGGCCGAACAACTGTCTGTTGCTGATTTTGTAGAACTTTATAAGCTATACCAATAAAATGCATAAGGGAAAGGTGGTGATAGCGGCACCGGTACATCAATTACTTACTGAGGGACTATCTGGCGCGGGCTACGAAATAGTTCCCTGCGAGCATGTTACTCAGGATACGGCCGCCGGCTACCTCGCTGATTGTGTGGGAGTTATCACTTCTACCCGCCTGCATCTTGACAAAAAACTACTTGACCGGACCGGGCAGTTGCAGTGGATAGGCCGAATGGGCTCAGGCATGGAGGTGGTGGACGTGGCTTATGCTGCTAAAAAAGGAGTAAAATGCTACAGCAGCCCCGAAGGGAATTGCAATGCAGTGGCTGAGCACGCACTAGGGATGCTCCTGGCCCTGAACAAGCGTATCATCATCAGCAACAATGAACTGAAGGAAGGCAGGTGGAGGCGCGATGCCAACAGGGGGACAGAGCTGGAAGGCAAAACCGTTGGTATCATTGGCTTTGGGCACACAGGCCGCTCTTTTGCAAAAAAACTTTTAGGGTTCGATATGCAAATTCTCGTCTATGATAAATACAAGCATGACGATATGCCCGGATACGTGACTTTTTGCAACAATCTCGAACCCATTTTCAGGGAAGCAGATATTGTGAGTTTTCATGTTCCCCTGCAGGAAGACACCATCAGCTATTTTGATGACAAATTTATTGCACAGATGCACAAGGGTTTTGTGCTGCTCAATACGTCTAGAGGAATAGTGGCTGATGTACACGCGATAAAAAGAGGTTTGGAGTCGGGAAAAGTAACCGGAGCTTGCCTGGATGTGTGGGAGGATGAGCCGCTGGAGCAAATGAGTTTGGAAGTGAGGCAGTGTTTTGAAGAGATGATAGATATGCAGAACGTGATCATTACACCCCACATTGCAGGATATAGCAAGGAATCATTATATAAGATGAGCAAGGCCCTTTTGGAGAAGATTGTCAGCTCGTAGTAAATAATTGATTATAAACAAATTTCAACCAAAGATATTTATGTGGCGAAATCGATTTTTAACAGATTTTTTTATCTTTACCGCTCATTTGGTTAATAATTTATTAATAAAGAATATGGCACGTAGTGTACGTAACCTTCTCATATTGCTCTTTACTTTCGGCTCTTTAAGCGCTTTCGCCCAGGACTTTGGTTCTATTGAGGGTACCGTCAAGGATGAAAAGGGCGAACCTGTAATAGGGGCTATCATTGAAGTTATTTCCAGCGGTATCAAGAGAGGTGGCGCTGCTACGGACTATGATGGTTTTTATTCTATCAAGTCGCTGCCTGCAGGCAAGTATGAGGTGATAGGTACCTATTCAGGCTATAAAAAAAGAAGGATACAGGAAGTAGCCGTAAGCCCCAAC
>CAMPKR010000135.1 GCA_946887345.1 uncultured Bacteroidota bacterium
TGGATATACTGAACATCCAGAGCTATATAGCCACATGTGGAAACAAGGATGAATTGACATTAGTGACGGAACAACAAAACAAAGAAAATGGCAGCAACCAGCAAGTGAGAGATTTTACCGGTATGGACTTTGCGGCCTGGGCATACGACCTATGGCACCCCAACGAACCATATGCTGCGCGTGGTCTTCACCCCTACGGCAACGGGTACGACCGCTACATTTCCGGGAAAGACCTTACTGATGAACAATTAGCCTGGCTCAGAAAACAATCAGGACTTGTCGCACTGAACTTCGTTAGCCCAATGAACTTTTTCTATCATAGCATCACACTGAAGAAATACAGTGACGGCAGCAGTATGAGGGGCAACTTCTCGTTACGTTATTATCCTACTTCATTTGGTAACTCTATTGGCCTGGACCTACTTTTATCAACGCCCAAGTACAACATTTTCGTCTCGCCGCACATCAACCAAAATCTATCTCATACGTTCGGCGGTGTGGAGGCGATGATCTTTGAATACCCCGTTAAATTGGCCGGTCAGCAGTTCCTGGCCACAGTGGATGTGATAGCCGATATCCAACCAAAAGATCAGTCGTTCTTTACGGCAAAAGCTGCATTTACCTGCTATGCGAATGCATCTGTAAGGTGGCAGGCCACTAAGATATTGTACCCGTACATTGGCATCAGCGGGAAGAATAAGGGTTGGATAAGAGGCAACCCTTTCCTGAAAGAACAGTTCGGGTGTGAAGTTGGCCTTTCAGCACGCTTCAACTATACGCCTGGAAACGGCTAGATAATACAGCACATACTTCAAAGGAGCTTCCCGTTGGAAGCTCTTTCTATTATCAGTTATTTATTTCTGCACTCAACTCCTGCGCAGAACGTTCCGTTTCCTCAACTAAGAGCTTTACCAGTAAATGCACATCGCTACTTTCTCCGGCCAATTCTGCTTCTATCCTTGTTGCAAGGCGGTTAACCCCGCGCATGCCCATCATTACCCACTTGGGCTTAAAGCTGTGTATATGCACCGCTATCGCATCATTGTCTGAATTGCGCATTGCTTCCAGCACTTTATCCCGGAAGGGCGTCACAGCCTTTATATACAGGTCTATATACTGCTTTACACGTTCTTCATCCTCTTCGCAGAAGCTTCTGAGATACGACAGATCAATAACTCCAGGTGTGTCTCCCTCTGACGTCCTATTCTCAGTAAAATGCCAGTTACGCAATGGCGTTATGGTTTCGTTCCCCTCTATCAAACGCACCATGGTATCGATAAGCTGAGCCGTATCAAATGGTTTAATGACGATAGCATTCATACCCGCCTGCAAGCACACTTCAAATTCATTGTTCTGTGTCCCGGCAGTTAGCGCAATAATAGGAACGTTCTTTTTATCTGCAGGGAAATGCTGGCGTATATACTGAGTAGCTTCTATCCCGCTCGTCTCCGGCATTTGCACATCCATTAGCACAAGGTCATACACATTTTTCTCAGCCAACGCTATAGCTTCGCTTCCAGTATGGGCTATGTCAATTCGGAGATCAGCTTTTAACTTCAAAGCGTCTATCACCAACATGCGGTTGTACTCATTGTCCTCGGCCAACAAAACGTGAATACCTTTGAGAACGGATATGTCTTTCGAATGCGGCGTCAAGCTTCTGCCCTCTGGCTCAACAACTAGTTCGAAAGGAAGATCGAAAGAGAATACCGACCCGGAAGCAAGTTCGCTTTCTACTTTTATCTTCCCGTTCATCAACTCCACGAGGTTCTGCGAAATAGAAAGGCCCAAACCTGTGCCACCATACTTCCGCGTATCGGAACTATTTACCTGGGTAAAATGGCTAAATATCGTCTCTAGCTTATCCGCGGGAATACCGGAACCTGTATCTTTTACTGCAAAATGGACAGCAATGCTATTACCTGGTCCATGGATTAGATCAGCAGATAGGGTCACACTACCCTCTTCTGTGAATTTGATAGCGTTACCGCACAAATTCATCAGTACTTGTCCCAGGCGAAAAGGATCGCCATTAACGGTTTGCGGAATATTCTTGTCCACACACACCTTTAGCTCCAGCCCCTTTTCATCGGCCGTATGTCTCAGCGCTTCCGAGATGTATTCTACCACACTTTTTACAGAGAAGGGAATACGTTCTGTTTCTAACTTGCCTGCTTCGATCTTTGACAGGTCAAGTATGTCATTTACAATATGCAGCAATATATCAGAGGACTTGCTTATCGCCTGCAGATATTTCAATTGCTCAGGACGTGTCTCTTTTTCAAGTAATAGCTTCGTCATGCCGTTCACCGCATTCATAGGCGTACGGATCTCATGGCTCATGTTGGCCAGAAACTGCTGACGAAACTGCTGTCCCTTTTCTGCTTGTTCTTTCTGTTCCCTGTATTGTTCTGTACGCTCCGCCACGGTCTGCTCCAGAATCTTTGTCCTGCGACGGAAATTGGCTGTGCGGTAAGAGTTATAAGCCACCAAATTGATCACTACAACAACGAAACATCCAATGTAGAACCAAATGGTTTGCCACCAGGGTTCATCAATTACAAATGTGATCGGTGTGCTCTCTACACTCCAGTCGCCGTCGCGGCTTCCCGCCTTTACGCGGAAAGTATAGGTTCCCGGCGCTAGATTAGTAAAGTTCGCTTCCTGCTTATTGCCTACGTCTATCCAGTTCTTATTCAATCCTTCTAACTTATACGCATAGCGATATGCTACCCTTTCCTCATAATTCAGCGATGTAAAATCTATGGTGATAAAATTCTGATCGTGCTTAAAATTGTACACCGTCTTTGCCAATACTGAAGAATCGGATGCATATGGTTTATTAAAAAGCTTTAATCCTGTTAGAAAAATTGGCGATAGCGCTCTTTGACGTTTCAGTTTCGATGAATAAAATTTAACGACCCCCTCATTGGCTGAAAAATATATGGCATCTTCCGTCCTGTCATATATCATTCTGCATTCAGGCTTATGTACTGGCAGATCTCTGTAGGTTTCATACACCGCAACTTCACCTGTTGAGAAGTTTGCCATTGTAAGTGCATCCCGGCTCAGAAACCACATATTTCCCTGCCCGTCTTCCACCATACTGTTCACGTTGGCATCGGCCATGCCGGGAACCTTTTTCAGCCTGACAATGTTACCTGTAGCCCGCGAAAAAGTATCCAAACCGTCTTCGGTAGCTATCCATATAGTGTTCTTACTATCGCAATAGATATAATTAAGATAGCCTGTATTGACAGGCTTACCATCACGGGTAGCATACATGTACTCTGTCAATTTCCCGTCTTTTCTATATGCCTGTAAGCCCAGGTTCGTGTTGAACCGTTGCTTTATGCCCCATATAGTACCTTCTTTATCGATCAGTGTTTGAACACAGCGCCAACCGGGAACTGTGTCACGGCTTGTTCTCCCGAATGGATCACATAATACCGAGAAGAGATCATAACCGGTGATCCACAAAGACCTGTCTTGTCGTTCGATAATTGAAATTATGGGATTGCTGTGATTGAAGGAGACTTGGGGGGAGCTAAAGGGACGATCTTTTATGGTAAGGCTCACGGGGTCAAGTTCTTTAACCTCGCAATTCATAGAGATCCAGAAATTCCCGTTCACCGATCGGGTGATCGCATAGGTCTGCCCTGTAAAGGTTGCACCGTTGTAGTTGTATTTTCCGTTTATTTTTTTTACCTGGTCGTTTCTTGAATCCAGTATGGTCAGCCCGGCAGCATTGCCGATATATACGGTACCATTATCGCCCCTGCACATGGCAAAAATGCTCAGATCCTCCTGCACCGGTATCTGGTCTATTCCCAAAAAGGTATTGCTGTATAAGACAAAATCTGTCTTGGCTGGTTCTATTATATTGATGCCGCCTCCCGCAGTTGCGATCCATATCCTGTTCTCCCTGTCTTTATATACGGACCTTACTACATTATCAGACAGGCTGTTGGGGTCTGAAGGGATATTTCTATAATTGGTGAATTTACCCGTAGCGGTGTCTAATACCGACAAACCTCCACCCTCGGTCCCGAAATAGCCATGACCATTCAGCAGGCAGAAACTTCGCACGGTGTTATGTGACAGTGTTGAGTTATCACCGCTTATATTCTGATAGAAATCGAATTGGCTGCCGGCTGGCCGGTACTTAATAATACCGCAATAACTGGCTATCCATATATTCCCGGAACTGTCCGGCAATACACTATGCACCAGCCTTGCCATGTGGTGGACAGCTTGCCTGTATTTTGGTATAACGTTGCTTCCCGGTATCAGCAGGGGGCTGAACCTTTTTGTGCCCAAATCGAACAGGTTCAGGTAACCTGATGTCTTAATGTCTTTTGTCCCATCCCCGGCCTCAAATGTTCCTACCAGGTATTTTCCGGGTGCGGTCTCGTAAATTGATTTTACGTTATTTCCCGCAATTGAAAATGCGTTAGCAGCACTCCAGGTATGATGTATGAATTTTTGGGTTCTCTCATCAAACAAGTCAAGTCCGCCACCAAAGAGACATACCCAGAACCGTCCCTTGCTATCTTCATACACCTGTGCAACGTAGCCTGTATTGATGCTCCCATGGTCCTTCTCATTGTGCTGGTACCTTTTGAACTTCTCCAGCACCGGATCATAAACCGAAAGACCAGTCTCAGACCCTATCCAAAGCCTGCCCCTGCTATCTTCAAATAGTGACTGGACATTATTATCGGCGAGGCTTCCCGCATCGTTAGGTATATGGCGAAAAACCACAAAGTTCTTACCATCATACCGGTTAAGTCCTTTATCGGTACCAAACCACATAAAGCCCTTCCTGTCCTGGAGAATGCAGTGTACATTATTGCTCTCGAGACCATTCACCCGGGTAAGATGCCTGAAAACTATTTTTGAGGAATTGGGCTGTGCCTGCAGATCACTAACCAGCAGCATAAGAAAGCCAAGAAGTAGCAATTGCTTTTTCATACTGCTTACTTGTAGGTGTATTGTTTAGCGTGCGCCGCGGGTATTACTAGGAGACCAGCTTCAGCAGGTCGTCCTTCTTTCTTCTGGCTACATCCAGAGTGCTACCATTGGCCATTATCACTTGCCCTCCCTCACCACGCAGGTATTTCTTAAGGTGATTTAGGTTGATAAGGTATGACTTATGAATGCGGAAGAAGCTATAAGCAGATAACAGTTCTTCGAATACCCCTAGTGTACGTGAGGAGACAATGGTCTTTTTATCGGCCAGGTATATCCTGGTGTACTTATCATCACCTTCACAATACACAATTTCCTGTAGCCCTATAAATAACAACCCTTCCATCGTTGGTATCGCCAGGTTATCCAGTCGCGCCTTGTGCTGGCTTACCACTTCCATTTGCCAGAGGGAAGGATCGGTATTGCTTCTTTTCTCCACCACTCTGCTTACGGCTTCCTGCAGGGCTGTTGCCTCTATAGGCTTCAGCAGGTAATCCACAGCAGAGAAACGTATAGCTCTTATAGCATAGTAATCGTGGGCAGTGGTGAAAATGATATCAAAGTTGATAGAAGGTAGCTTTTTCAGCATATCAAAGCCATTCATCCCACCCGGCATCTCCACATCCAGGAACACTATGTCGGGTTGCAGTCTTTGTATCGGTTCCAGGGCATCCTCAGCGCTGTTGTAGGTAGCGAGCAACTCTACGTTACCCGTTTTGTGCTGAATGATATCAGACAAATGAAAACAACTAAAAGCGTCGTCATCTACTATTACAGCTGTTAAGTGCCCCGGCCTGCGCATAGCTTAAAGATACTTTTTTTAAGCTATGCGTTACAGGCTCAGGACCGCCCACTTGTAAAAAACCACGTATTACATTTACATTACATTAAAATAAGGTCTATCTGCATGCCTCGATTTACTGTTTCACTATCTTATAAGAGCCGGTCTTTCCATCATTGCTTATCTTCAGGATGTAGTTGCCGTTTGCCAGTGCTTCCGTACTTATTGTTTCTACATGGCCTGCCGTTACATTCTTTACATTCCTGCTATAGACGGTCTTACCCGTAATGTCTAAGATCGTTACCTCGCTGGCCGTTACTTTTTCATCAAAAGCGATATTCAGTTCTGTTGTCGCAGGGTTAGGGTATATCTTCATGCCGAATTCGTTCGGCACATTCTCTACACTTACTGTTACCATTCCGGCAAAGGCATTTATCTTACCCCATCCCCAGGTGTTGCTACCGTCAGTTGGGATCGCACCCGTGAAATTATCAGTGATAGCCGTGGCCTTCATTTTTGCAAGAGCCTGTTCCCTGGTGAGATTCGGGTTTTGCTGCAGCCAGAGTGCGAGGATGCCGGCGACCATAGGGGCTGCCATGGACGTACCTGACATCATTCCGAAATACCAACTTTTGGTGTTCCCGTTTATTGCATGCACAGTTTCCAGGCCAAATGCATCGAAAGTCGGAGAAAAGCTGTTTACCGAAGAAGCTAAAATATTTCCCGGCGCTGCAATGTCAGGTTTTCTACGGCCATCGCCGGTAGGGCCTTTACTGGAATATGGGGCTATGGCTCCTATTGGCGCCATGTCGAAGCCACCCGCCAACTGTTGTGGAACATTATTGAGTGGCATCCAGCTATTTTTGCTGGTATAGGAACCAACAGAGATCGCCCCCCCATAACCACTTATTTCATCCGCGGCAGTGTGATCAGTTTGACCGCCATATACCTGGTAGAAGAATCCATTATTTGTAAAATATGGAATGTCGTAATTAACCTGGCTCCACATCTGCACACTTGTATTG
>CAMPKR010000136.1 GCA_946887345.1 uncultured Bacteroidota bacterium
AAATTTATGGCATAATAGTTTTGAAAAGTTAGCAATAAACCAAATCGTTTACCAATGAAAAACTTACTCCTGCTTCTATTGTTTACTGGTGCGTTTGCAGCCTGCAATGAAAGCGAGGCGGAGGAGACAACCGCAACTGACTCAACAGTAATGACCAAAGAGGCGCCTGCACCTGAGCCGAGTGCCCGCAAAGCCGCCGAAGGCGATGTTAGCTACGAAGGTGGCAGGGTGCGCCTATATCGCGATAACACCTGGGGTGATGTAAATGAAGACATTATGCTCGACAACGGTGTTGTTATACGAAGGGACGGTCGGGCTATGAAGGATGGTGAGGAATATGCCCTGGAGGACGGCTATATAATGGACCGAGAGGGCAACGTATGGGACAAGACCGGCAAGACCGTATCTGATGCATGGGACGCCACCAAACACGGGGTAAAAAAAGGTGCCCAGGCGGTGGGAGACGCCGCTGAAAAAGCAGGCGAAAAGGCCAGGGATGCAGTAGACTAGCCAATGCATATAATAATGCACACCGAATCCGGCTACAAGAAGCCGCCTGTTTGAAGCCCCTTAACCGTAATGGCATTGTATTTTTTTTGATTTTAACATGGGAAGAATACAGCTGACAGTAATAGGCTGCGGAGATGCCTTTTCTTCCGGTGGAAGAAACCAGACCTGCTTTTATGTGAAAACGGAAAGCCGGGGCATACTTATAGACTGCGGTGCGGATACCCTTACCGAACTGAAGAAGCAACAAATCAAGACCGGTGAAATAGACACAATCATTTTAACCCATTTTCACGGGGATCATTTCGCTGGGCTCCCCTTTTTCGTACTGAACGAGGCTAAGGAAAAACGCAAAGAAAAGCTGACCATCATATCTCCGCCCGGAGCAGAGAAAAAGCTAAAGCAGGCATTGCAGCTATTTTACCCGGGAACCAAACCCATGAAAGTGCTGGATGTATCCTTCCTGGAATTTAGCGGAGGGGCAGAAGTAGAAGACGGATCTATAACATTTGAAAGCTTCCCGGTAAAACACCGCCGCGAGACCCAGCCTCATGGTATCCGGCTATTGATTGAGGGAAAAGTAATTGCCTTCACAGGCGATACTGAGTGGACTGATACCATACCGAAGATACTGGCAGATGCAGATATCGGGATATGTGAGTGCACATTCTACAACAAAGAACTGAAAGGACACCTGAGTTACCGCATCCTGGAGGAGCATTTGCAGGAGATACACTGCAAGCGACTATTGCTGACACACCTGGATGAAGAGATGCTTGCGCAAATGGACAAGATACCCCAGGAATGTGCCTATGACGGGATGACGATCGTTATTTGAGTACAATGGCTGGTACTAAAGTACCAATTCTGCATCCCGGGTTCAAAATTGGTACTTTAGAATGAGACGAAACCTGCTTTGCAGAACTATATTGCAGGCATAAATTTATATTTTCGTACATACTATTCGCAAAGCAAATTATCATCTCCCATGGCTGAAAAGAAAACAAAACCTGCTGCAAAAAAGGCTACAGCAAAAAAAGCAACACCTGCAAAAAAGACGGCAAAATCTGCAACCAAAAAATCAGCGACTAAAAAGGTACAAGTTGTAGAAAAGAAAAAGCCGGCTGAGAAAAAAGGCAAACTGGCGGTGATAAAAACTAAAGAAACCTCTGCCAGTGTTGAGGATTTCATCAACAACGTGAAAGACGAGCAACAGCGCAAGGACAGCTTTACCATCCTGGAAATGATGAAAAAGGCCACAGGAGAAGAGCCGAAAATGTGGGGCACCTCACTGGTTGGCTTTGGCAATGTAAGATATAAAAGTCCTAATACGGGAAGGGAGGTTGATTGGCTGCGAATAGGGTTTGCCCCACGCAAAGCAAATATTTCGCTATACCTCACTATGAATATCAACGCCTACGGAGAGACCCTCAAAAAGCTGGGCAAGCATAAAACCGGTGTTGGCTGTCTCTACATCAACAAATTGGCAGATATTGACGTAAAGGTGCTGAAGGGACTAATCGAAACTTCCCTGAAAAAGAAATAGAATTCCTACTTTGTAAAATAGGTAAATGGCTTCCCGTCGTAGCGGCAGAGGCCATGCATGGTTCCGGACCGGTGAGACCATTGTCAGGAATTAACAACTATCACCAGCAGCAGGTTAGTGATAGCAGCAAGTACCATTGTAGCACAATACAACAGCCCGGCAAAGGCGCCCAGGAAAAAGCTTCCCAGCCAATGGCGCCTGTAGAATTTGTGAACGGCTACAAAATAATAGATAGTTGGCGCGCCCCAGGTAATGGTCTGTTGGAGCATATCTCCAACTACAGGGATGTAGGTGCTTAATATGGCAACAATAACCGCAAGAAAGGTGAACGAGTGAAAATGCAGGCTGAAAATGGCGTGGTCAACATACATAGTACCTCGCCGACCGAGAAAGATCATCATAACAAGGGCAAACCAGGGTAAAAGAAGAAAAAAGAACTTCGGCAGGCTCCCTACAAACGTCTTGAACACGGATACGCTAAACTCTCCTTGTGTATACAATCTTTTTTTCAGCTGGTAACCGGTGACCTTCCTCATGAGATAGGTATCCAGGAGATAGTCTCTGTTAAATGCAGGCTTAGTGACTCTATACAAGGAATCGTAGTAAGCCTTATCCTTTTGCAGCAAATGATAGTTGGCCTCCATACTGTCAAAGTCGGGTGCTGTTTCCTTTTCGTTCTCTGGCCGCTCTTTGCCTACATAAAAACGGAATTTCGTGCTTTTGTCATATGCTTCTATATGAGTGTTGGAAGAATAGACAATAAAAAAGACGGCACTGACAAAAATGTACAGCTGTATAGGGTTTAGAAAGGAGGTTCTCTTACCCTCCATATACATCCGGGTAAGATAGCCGGGCCGGGTAACCAGGTATTTGATCGTCTTAAAGAACTTATTATCGTAGTGAAAATAGTCGGCCACAAAATGCACCAGCATATGCCAGAAACTGTCCGGGTGACCTGATTTTTTCTGGCCGCATTTTGAGCAATACTCACCTGCCAGCGGCGCACCGCAATTTTTACAATTGGCCTGTTCGAGAGTGTTCTTCATCCGTTATAATACGGGCTAAGCTAATAAACAATGCCTTACAACGGAAATACTAAAATATCTTTTTTAGTACATTTATATACCGGGATGCAACCGTAATGCTTCATCCATTCAGCCTATGCAATAAAATAACAATTTTAAAAGTTATCCATAAAAACAAATACTATGACCAGCTTAATTCCTTTAATCCTTTCTCTTTTTGTGTCCTTAGCCGGAGATAAGGCAGCCGCAAACAGAAACAGCACAATTAATGCAGCTATCGGCGATATAAGTTACGTGAAGAAATGTGGCGCGCAACCTTCCAATTCGGCCGATGAAGTTGACCGGATAAAAATACATTTGGCTTATGTAGAGCAACTGCTGCTGTCAAAAGACATAAGCCGGCTACCGGAAGCAACCAGGCAAAAAAGAATGAGAGCTATTGCACTGCTCCATGAATACCGCATCGCCGGAAACTTTCCCGGCAACTATGATTACGCCGGACACAGACCCTGCTTTATAGATGAAGATGGCAACATCTGCGCAGTGGGTTACCTTGTAGAACAAACAGCAGGACGCGCGGTATCTGAACAAATAAACGCATAGCACAAATATGACTACATAAAAGACATGGACATGCCGGAACTGACTGCATGGATAAACAACTCAGGGTTGACCAGCGAGGAGTGTGCTATGATACAACCTCAATATGGCTGGAAGGAAAAAAAAGAAATGCCACTGGGCTACAGCATTTCCTCATCAGTGCTAAGCGGTGCGAACCTGGTATTTACCGGGGTGAATGTAAAACAATCGTCTGCTGGTAAAAAGAGAAGCACCCTGGCATTAGTTTCGCTTGCTTCCGGAGTAGCTCAGGCTATGCTTGGCACAATACACCTGGACAAGACAGACATCACCAAATCCCAAACGGTAAGCAAGATCAATATTGCAACGGGCGCAACAACAATTGTCAGCAGCTTGTTTAACCTCGTAATCGATAAAAAGCCACGTACCAGAAATACAAGCGTTTCGCTAAGTTCCTTTTCCACCATAAGGGACGAGCCGGCAATAGGTTTTACACTAACCAGGAAACTATAACTCAGAAACTGTCGCAATAGCCCCCTTAAATTGTCCGGCGAACGTATGCCGCCGGAATTGTAGATAGTCTAGCTTTGGAGATAACTTTACCAGGCTAAAAAATCAAACTATGACTACAGAAACAGCCAGCACGAGGACAGAAGGACTATTGGCATTATTTGATCTGCAAACAGGATTCCTTAGCAGGGCACTCGACGGCATGTCGGAGCAGGATATGCATAACCGCCTCGGCACAAAAGCCAACCATATGGCCTGGCTCGCGGGCGCGCTGGTGGCGCAGCGATATATGATGGTTTCGGAAACGCATCCTGAGATGAAGCAAACAGGCGCAGAGTTGTTTGCCAACTTTAAGGGAATAGACGATGCTGCCACCTACCCTGGTGTTGCAGAATACTTGCAGGACTGGGACAAGGTGAGTCCTTTTGCACGCGAAGCGCTCGCAGCCCTCGACGACAGGAAACTGGATAGCAGGTTCGATATGGGCGATATGGAAATGACCTGGCACGACCTCATTTCATTCACTATTTATCGTGAAGCCAGTATGATAGGTCAGTTGGCTCTATGGCGCAGGTTGCTGAACCATCCGGCCATGAAATATGATTAGCTCTTTTACTTTTTCATTACCGCCTCATACCTCTCTATCCAATCCTGCGGTGTCATCTTCGAGGCCAGTTCGCCCATCAGGTCGTAAGGTATATCGGTCATATTCTTGAAACGGATACAGCTCTTGCCCATGTCCAGTTTACGCTTGCTGTACTTCGGAAACTCCGTGGTGAACCATTTTAGTAATTCAGGATCGCTGTATATGCCCATATGGTAGACCGCAATAAAGTTCTTCTGCGAGGCGATACCCAGGAAAGGTAGCGGCTGCGTGGGATCGCAGTGATAACCCGGCGGATACAAGCTATGAGGCACATCCCAGCCCATCATGCCATAGCCCATCCCTTCTTTAAAGCCTTTAGGCAGATTCTTCTTTATAGCCTTATACAATTTGTCCATCGGCACCTGCCGCTCTTCGGATAATGAGCTTAGGTATTCTTTTACGGTTTTGGCTTCGGATCTCATAAAGGTATTTGCCGGCAAAAATAAGGAATCGGAGTTTAATTCTAAGAAAACTGCAGACACAATCACCTGACGAAAGACCTGCGCAAATCGTTGCGGAGCGGCAGGAGCAAAAACTACCCTTCCAGCACCTCCAGCAAAGCATATTTTTCCTTGTCTATTTCCTTCCTTGTCCTGATCTTAAACATTCTTAGCAACGGCAATGGCGGGCACCAGCCCTGTATAGCGTGCTGCCCCAGGAAAAAGCTCACTATTCCCGGCACTATCAGCCATCTTTTGTTAACTGTAGCCGCCAGTATTACCCCCGCAAAGGCCACTGCTGACGCATTAAGCTCCAGCGTTCTTTCAATGTCCCATTCTTTATCCAGCTGTTTAATTCTTTCCCTGATTGCGCCGGCACTTTGCTGCTTATACTGCTGAATATTAGCTTCGGTTTCCCTGTCAATTTCCCGGTTAATCGACTGTGCGGTGTTAGCCCTCACCTTGTCCTTTGTGATTTCTAAATACTGCATACCAGTTTTTTCTAAACAGCGGTAAAACACATGCCAGCGCACCAGCCTTCAGCGATAAGAGGTTCACCTATCTTAAGCGATCTTTTCGCGGTCTGTAACCTTTCAGCGCACACTCCCCTCGCCCCGCTGCCAGGACCACCTCGCGTTGTTTCTTCCTACCCCCTTGGCATAATAATTTTACCGTCCTTTCTCATCAGTTAACCAAAACGATAACTATTATGAAAAAGATCTTCTTGACACTCTTTAGTGCCTGTGCATTAATGGCTTGCGGTGATAGCGAGTCAGAAACCGCAACTACTACAGATACTACCTCTATGGCAACAGAACCGGCACCGGAACCGGCGACGGCAGCGCGGGTACCCGTTGAGGGCGATGTTACCTGGGACGCCGGTACGGTCCGCGTGTACCGCAACAATACCTGGGAAGATGCCAATGACGATGTACGCTTCGATAACGATGTAGTTGTCTACCGTGACGGACGTGTAGTGAGAGGCGATGTGGAATACGAATGGGAAGACGGATATGTAATAGACCGCGATGGCAATGTCTGGACAAGGACTGGTAATGCCCTTGACAATGCCTGGGAAGCCACCAAATACGGCGTAAAAGAGACCGGCAAAGCCGTGAAGCATGTCGGCAAGAAAATCGGCGAGAAAACAAAAGATGCAGTAGACTAAGCCGGAAAAACTCAACAACAAATTCCCGGATTTGAAAAGGCGTGTTCCTCCCTTTTTCTAGATTTGCACGATCTGGCTTTAACTACTTTTTACTTATTTAAAAACAAATTCATGAAGAAAAGCATCATTTGCCTCAGCTTGTTATCAATGACACTTTTTGCCGCCTGCTCAGGCGGCGGACAAAAGCAGGAAGAATTCCTTGACGAAGCACAGGTACCTGCTGCCGTTAAGGATGCGTTTCATGCAAAATACCCGGCAGCCACCGATGTGAAATGGGAAAAAGAAACGGAAGGCAGCAAGGTGGAATACGAGATCGGTTTCAAAA
>CAMPKR010000137.1 GCA_946887345.1 uncultured Bacteroidota bacterium
AATATTAAGGAATTTCGTCCGAAAAATCACCAACTATTTTTGGCCTCATTACCTTCTTTTACAAACCTGATGTTCTCTTCCCCACCCTCTGTTTTTAAATGCAGGAAGTAGACACCGGAAGCTATATTTTCATCAAGATTTATTTCTGTTTTGAAATTGCTTACACCTGTTTGCAACGTGTTAGCATATACCAACTTTCCTAAAATATCTCTTATTTCAATTGAACATTTGGAGGCGTCTAACACAGTAGAACTAAGGGTAAAAGAGCCTGTATTAGGGTTGGGATAGATTAAGCTTCCGTTCTCTGGGCCATTGACACTTGAAGCTGCCAGATCAAAACACAATAATTTTTGCAAGAACAAACTTGTACCACTTAGAGTATGAACGGCAGGCCCGGGATCTGCATCAACACTTCCTTGCACGTAACCAGTGAGATATACGCCGCAAGCATCGTCAACCATAATATTATAACCATAACTATCGTCTGTGCTCTGACTACCGATTTCATGAATAAAGCCCCATTGAGGAGTTCCTGATGGATTGACTTTTACTACGAACATTCCCGGCATACCGAAGCATGTAAAATATTCCCCTCCACTATATAGCGGGGAAAATTGTCCATGCATAGCCGATCCAATAGCGTAGGAGTTTCCTTCATTATCTATAGCAAGTGCACCCTGCCAATCCTGAGCGGAGCTAGAAAACTTCGAGGTCCAAATTTCATTACCAGACAAATCCATTTTTTTAATAAAAAAATGTCCGGGGTACTGCATAGTTTTGTAGTCCCACAGACCCATTGCAAACAAGTAATTAGAATCGCTGATCTCTAAGTCATAAATATCACCTCCCACACTAATTTGAGAATAAGGAAAATACTTGTTCCAGAGCCAGTTCCCATTACTATCTACTTTTGTCAGATGACTGCTGGTTGTAGTCGTATTTCCGCCGGTCATTGCAACATACACGCTCCCAGAATCATCTACAGCGACCGCATTGAAATACTGAAATGGATGAACTTGCGCATACGGTGAATTTTTCTCGACATATACCCATAAAAAATTGCCACTGCTGTCCAATTTCAGAAGAAATGCACCGCTCGTGTCTACCAGTTCTGCCCCTACCCCAGGATCAAAGTCAGTATAACTTGAATAAGCACCAACGGCATAAATATTTCCAGCTGTGTCTACTTTAATGTCCGTTCCGTAGTTGTAAGAATTTGTATCACCAATGCTTTTTGCCCACACGAAATCTCCTGCTGTGTCCAGCTTAGAAATAAATACATCCGTTCCTCCGGCAATTAAAGGATATACGGCTAGGCTGGGGTCAACATCAATGGCACCAGTAAAATTACCAATTACATATACATACCCACGATCATCAGAGGTAACAGACCAGCCATCTCCGCCAATATTTTTTGACCACTGCAAACTACCGGTCGGGGAGAATTTTTTAAAATAACCGCCTGGAGCCGTAACATATATATTGTTCCAGGCATCAATAGTTGAAACTTTGCCATGAGGCTCAGATGTATAATAATGGTTTGCCGGCGTGCCCCCTATGAAATTCGCCCATTGATACACCTGGGCCCGTGTAGAGCAAGTGGATACCACCATAAGAAATGCTAGGATCTTTTTCATGGTTGTGGTGTTTATGATATAGAAACTTATATAAAAGTACTAATAATATTAAGGATTATACTAGCTTTAAAACAAATCTGTCACCGACATTTTTTGAAGATATCCACAATTTTCTTCCTATTTAAAACGCCTTGTTACCTTTACTCCATCAACGGCAAACAAGGGGAAAAAGGGTGAATATTTTTTTGAGGTGGCCGTTGGATTTTGGCTTAACTTGAGTAACAAATCAGATCATATATAAAATCGAAAAGCAATGAGTGTAGCAGAAAAAAACGGGACGACTAATGACAGGCTAAAGGTACTTAAGCTGGCAATAGACAAAATAGAAAAAGACTACGGAAAGGGCTCGGTGATGATGCTGGGCGACAAACAACAGGACAGGATAGACACCATCAGCACCGGTTCGCTGGGACTGGATGTGGCGCTGGGCGTGGGTGGCTTCCCGCGCGGAAGGATCATTGAAATATACGGCCCGGAATCTTCGGGTAAGACAACGATAGCTATACACACCATAGCGGAAGCCCAAAAGAAAGGTGGTATCTGTGCTATAATAGATGCTGAACATGCTTTTGACGCACAATATGCACGCAAGTTGGGTGTAGATATAGATAACCTCATTATCTCCCAGCCAGACTACGGTGAGCAGGCTTTGGAAATAGCTGACCGCCTGATATCGAGTGGAGCTGTAGATGTGGTAGTGATAGACTCGGTAGCCGCCCTGGTACCCAAAGGGGAACTGGAAGGTGAAATGGGTGAAAGCAAGATGGGCCTGCAGGCAAGGCTGATGAGCCAGGCACTGCGTAAGCTTACTGCAACTATCAACCGTACCGGCTGCTGCTGTATCTTTATCAACCAGCTTCGTGAAAAGATAGGTGTAATGTTCGGCAACCCCGAGACTACTACCGGTGGTAATGCCCTGAAGTTCTACGCCTCTGTGCGCCTTGATATCCGCCGTATCAGTCAGATAAAGGACGGCGATGTGGCAAGTGGTAACCGCACACGCGTGAAGGTGGTGAAAAACAAGGTGGCTCCCCCGTTCCGCCAGGTAGAATTTGATATCATCTTTGGCGAAGGAATCAGCAAGGTGGGTGAAATAATAGACATGGGTGTGGAACTGGGCATACTGCAGAAAAGCGGTAGCTGGTTTAGCTATGGCGAAAGCAAAATAGGCCAGGGCCGTGACGCCGTGAAGCAGTTTCTACAGGATAACCCTGAAATGATGGAAGAAGTGGAAGGCCGTATCAGGGCCGCACTTCAACCGGAGTCGTAAAGACAATCAAAACCATATTCGGGGAAGCCACACAATTGTGTGGCTTTTTTGTACAAATCTGATAATCAAGCGGTTAGTTCTTCAGCTCTAAAGCGAATAAATCGGTAAAAACGGGTGTGGCACGATTTTTTAATGATATTTTAGATTAGCAAGTAAGGCATTAGTAATCAACGAACTAACTGAAATCTAAACTTCTCATTGTGCAGGAAGCCCCAATTGAACAAATCTTAAAACCTGAGACGACGGCCGATAACCTGAGTTTCAAGCACTGGCCCGGTTTTGCCCGTTTTATCAGGGAAAACCACATGACTGCCTATGCCCAGGATCTTCTGAGGCTATCCAGAGAGGCTGATTTACCCATCATGAAACTGATCGCCCATCTGCCGGAAGAACAACTGCTGGCGCTGACCATACAGGGCCATGGCGAATTCCTTGAGAAGATAACAGCCAATACCCTTCGTGAACACCTGAATGAGGGACTGAAAAAATGGGAAGACAACCAACTGGAAATCATCTCCAGCGACGACATTGCCACTGAAGATATTACCGTAGGCACTTTCATCAGGAAGAAAGCAATGCTGAACTTCCTCCCCCTGTATACCAGCGATCCCTATGAAATAATAGAGATAATAAGAGAGATAGACGTTTTTGATACTGAAGCTATTACCGTCTCTACCAAGCTGCACTTTAAAATCCTAAAGACTAAAATACAGGAGCAACTCCACTTCATTGAAAAAATATCGAACACTACCCCGGGCTTTAGCTACGTGTTTGACATAGAGAAAAAGCACCTGAAATATGCGAACCAGAACTTCCTCGATTATTTCGGATATAGCCTGGAAGATATACAAGGGCTGGGCAATGAATTCATGAACATGATCTTCCATGCGGAGGACATCGTACGCCTGAATGATATATTGGGCCTGGTACCGCAGATGAGCAATACCGACATGCTGAAGCATGAAACCCGCATGAAGGGGGAGAACGGCAGGTATAAATGGCACAGGCACTACTTTTCGGTATTTAAAAGGGATGGGGCTGGCAAACCAACAGAAATAGTTGGTATAGCGTTGGATATAGAGAATGAAAAGCGTGCATCGGAACAACTGGCCTACCGTGAAGAACAACTGCTGGAAGCACAGGCCATTGGTGAGATCGGAAGCTTTGAATGGACATTTGGCAGCACAGAAAAAACAACGGTAACACCACAACTTCTGAAGATATTCTCATTGGACAGCGTGGTAGACTTTGAAACATTTATGGACTATGTGCATCCTACAGACAGAGCCAGGGTGCAAGCCGCCATAGACGTGGCTATGAAGGAGGAAGGAATATTTGAATGTGAATTCAGGTATGAACGCAACAATGTGGAAAAGATAATCTGGTCCCGTGGTGTGGTGTCAGCTGATAAAGACGGCGTTCCCTGCTCTATGAAGGGAACTATTATGGATGTTACGGATCGAATCCATTTGATTCACCGGCTGCAACGGAGTGAGGAGCTATACAAGCAGGCACAGGCGCTCTCCCACATAGGCAACTATGCGTACGATCTTAAACACAATAAGATCAACTGGACCGACGAACTATACAGGATATTTGGACTGGAACCACAGTCGGAAGAAATAACCAACGAAAAATTCCTGTCGTTTATACATTCTGAAGACAGGGAAAGAGCAGAGCAGATAGTAAATGAGGCAATAGAGCAGAAGAAATCGCACAACTTCTATTTCAGGATAATAAGACCTGACGGGACAGAAAGAATACTGCAGGCAATAGGCGAAGTACTGGTAGACGAAAATGGGGTAGTATATAAATTCCTGGGTACAGCACAGGATGTAACCGAAAAGCAATTGCTGATCAACAACCTGCAGCAGGCGCAATCGATGGCCCACATAGGCAACTGGACCTGGGATCTCGCAAGCGACGAAATAATCTGGAGCGAGGAGATGTTCCACATATATAAGCTTGAACCAAGAACGGGAAAACTGAAGAGAGACGAATATACTTATCTACGTCACCCGGAAGACATTGAGACAATTGACACTAATATTCAGAAACTCCTTGAGACGCTTGAGCCGCAGGAATATCATTTCCGTGCAGTATTGGCCGACGGCAACGTAAGGCACCTGCATGTACGAGCAGAAGTTAAAACTGATAGCGAAGGTAAGCCAGTGCAGCTCTTCGGCACACTACAGGACATAACTGAAAGGCAAGAAATTATTACACGCCTGCAGAACAGTGATGCGCTCTATAAGCAGGCACAGGCTATGTCGCATATTGGCAACTGGACATGGGACAGGAGTACAAACGAAGTGATATGGAGTGAAGAAACTTACCGTATATACGACGTGCCGTATAATGAGAATGAGAAACTAAGCCTGGAATTTGCGCGTTCTTTCCGACACCCTGATGACAGAGCATACGTGGCCGAAATGATAGATAAGGTTTTAAGCACGGGGCAGCGCTGTGAATATCAATATCGCATAGTAACTGAAACAGGTAAAACCAAGATATTAAATGCCATAACAGAGCCATTAACCGACAGTACAGGAAAGGCTCAAAAAGTAATAGGTACTGTACAGGACATTACGGACAAAGTGCTGATAGAACGGCAGGTGAAAGCCAACGAAGAGTTCATTAAAAAAATTGCCGATACTGCCCCTTCAATCATTACAACCTACAACATAAATACTGGTCAGTACAACTTCGTGAGCGAAGGCATCACCAAGCTATTGGGGTACGATGCAGCGATGATTCTTAAAGAAGGTGTGAGTTTCTTTATGGAACGCATGCACCCGGATGATATAGAAGAGATATTGACCAAAAACAGCGCAGTTCTGGAGCAGGCAAATACACCAGGCAATGAAGACGCAATAATAGTGGAAGAATTTAAATACCGCGTACGTGACTTCAACGGCCGTTACCGTTGGCTGCACACTTATGGAACAGTATTCGACAGGGACGCAGAAGGAAAAGTGGAACATGTGCTGAATGTGTCAGTGGACATAACAGAACAAGTAGAAGCAGAGCTGGCGCTCCAGCAAAGGAATATCCAGCTACAACAATCCAACTCGAGCCTGGAAGACTATGCTTATGTAGCCAGTCATGACCTGAAAGAACCACTCAGAAAAATAGCAACCTTCAGTGACCGCCTGCTTTCCACTCATGTCAATGAGCTCTCTGAAGATGGCAAACTGTACCTGAGCAAGATCATAGACTCTTCCAAAAGGATGCAGAATATGATCAGTGATCTGCTTGCAGTTTCCACTATTTCAGGAAATAAGTCGTTTGAGCCGTATAGCCTGCAAAAAGCGCTCACTGAAGCAATGCAAACCATTGAGCATAAAATAGAGGAGAAAAAAGCAATTATAAATACCACTACCCTGCCCGTGGCGAGCATTGTGCCGTCGCAGTTCAGGCAGCTCTTCCAGAACCTGATAAGTAACTCGCTTAAGTTCTCGAGAAAAGACATTCAGCCTGAGATCAATATCACGGCTACTTATCTGAAGCCGGAAGAAACAGAACGATTCGTAAATCTTACCAATGCAGAACGCTATTTACAAATCACCTACACGGACAACGGAATAGGCTTTGACAATAGCTATGCAGAAAAGATATTCAGCATCTTCCAAAGGCTGCATAACCGCTCGGAATATGAAGGAACAGGTATCGGTCTCGCTATCTGCAGAAAGGTAGCCGAAAACCACGGCGGCCTTATAAACGCAAGTGGCGAATCGGGTCGCGGGGCAACATTTAATATTATTATTCCCACATAAAATAAGCCCACTC
>CAMPKR010000138.1 GCA_946887345.1 uncultured Bacteroidota bacterium
TACCTGGCCCTCGGCGCCAGTGTGCAGAATATGTACATGTTTGACAGCAAGGGGCTTATTACTTCAAGCCGTACAGACCTGGATGAGTATAAGCAGCAATTTGCGCAAGACTCTAAAGACATTGACCTTACAGAAGCACTGATTGGCGCTGATGTGTTCATTGGCCTCTCAAAGGGTAACATACTAAGCAAGGACATGCTGAAGGGCATGGCGGAGAAGCCGATCGTTTTTGCCCTGGCCAATCCTAACCCGGAGATAGCCTACCCCGATGCCATAGAGGCCCGTCCCGATGTAATAATGGCTACCGGCCGCAGCGACTATCCCAACCAGGTAAACAATGTGCTGGGTTTCCCCTTCATATTCCGCGGCGCGCTGGATGTGAGGGCCACTGCCATAAACGAAGAAATGAAACTGGCAGCGGTAAAGGCGCTGGCTGCACTGGCCAAAGAGCCTGTACCGGATATAGTGAACGTGGCCTACAACGAAACCAGCCTGCACTACAGCCCTACTTATTTCATCCCTAAGCCGGTAGATCCCAGGCTGCTGGTGACCGTGTCCCCTGCTGTAGCTAAGGCTGCCATGGACAGCGGCGTAGCCCGCAAGCCCATTACCGACTGGGAAGCCTACGAAGGTGAGCTATACCGCCGCCTCGGCTCTGATGATAACATACTCCGCTTTGTGATGAACAAGGCCCGCCAGAACCCCAGGCGCGTGGTATTTGCCGAAGCAGAGAACATTAAGATACTGAAGGCTGCACAGATAGCCAAAGATGATGGAATGGCCATACCCATACTACTGGGCGACGTGGCCCGGATAAAAGAACTGATAAAGACCAACAATATACCGCTGGACGATGTGCTGATACTTGACCCCAAGCATGAAAGCACGGAGGAAAAGCGCTGCCGCTACGGCGAGCTATTCTTCCATAAAAGAAAGCGCCGCGGTTATAATTTATACGAAGCCAAAAAGGTGATGCGGGAGCGCCCCTACTTTGGCTGTATGATGGTGGAAACAGGCGAGGCCGATGCACTGATATCGGGCCTTACAAGAAAGTACCCCGATACACTTCGCCCCGCACTGGAGATAATAGGACTGGAAGAAGAAGCCAACAAAGTGGCGGGCATGTATATGATGCTCACAAAGAAGGGCCCGCTCTTCTTCGCAGACACCACCGCCAACTTTGAGCCAACCGAAGAAGAGCTGGTAGACATCACCATGTTAACCGCAAGAAAGGTGGAGCAGTTCAATATAAAACCGAGGATAGCCATGCTCTCCTACTCCAATTTCGGCAGCAGCAATTCGCCGGAAGCTATAAAGATGCGCAATGCAGTAGAAAAGATAAAACACCGCTACCCCGAAATGGTGATAGATGGTGAAATGCAGGCAGGTGTGGCTTTTAATAAAGACCTGCTGCGTGAGAACTACCCGTTCTCGGACCTGGTGAATGAATCGCCCAACACGCTCATCTTCCCCAATCTTGCTGCGGGTAATATCGCTTACCACCTGCTGCAGGAAGTAGGTGGCGCCGAAGCCGTGGGGCCTATCCATATGGGCTTCCGTAAGCCTGTGCATGTATTGCAGTTGGGCAGCTCTGTTAGGCAGATAGTGAACATGGTAGCCATAGCAGTGGTAGACGCTCAGAGTAATAGTAACCACGCTAAAGAATAATGCGTATAGCCATTATAGGTGCAGGCGCAGCGGGCTGTTTTGCCGCAGCTAATATAGCTGCTGAAGAAGGCATATCCGTAGCCCTGTTTGAAAAAACAGGCAAGACCCTGCAAAAAGTAAAAGTGTCCGGCGGCGGCAGATGCAATGTAACGCACTCATGTTTTGAAGTACCTGAGCTGGTGGAACGCTACCCGAGGGGCAAACAAATTCTGCGTAAGTCTCTGTATCATTTTTCACCACAGGATACTATTGAGTGGTTTGGTGCCAGAGGTGTGCAGCTCAAGACCGAAAGCGACGGCCGTATGTTTCCTACCACGGACGACTCGCAAACCATCATCGATTGCATCTGGCAGGAAATGATGCGGAAGAAGGTGGCTGTGTATTATCATAAGTCGGTAGTGCGGATAGAGAAACTCGAAAAGGGTTTCATCATTCACTTCGCA
Source organism: uncultured Bacteroidota bacterium (assembly GCA_946887345.1). The sequence goes on from CAMPKR010000138.1 coordinate 2,112, forward strand.
GACAAGTCTGCTTACGAAGCAGATAAAATACTCATAGCCACCGGCGGCTATCCAAAGCCGGAGCAATATAAATGGCTGCAGGAACTGGGACATACTATACAGTCGCCCGTGCCCTCGCTGTTCACTTTCAATATGCCTAAACACCCAATTACCGAACTGATGGGTGTGAGTGTAGAGAATGCCCGGGTGAAAATTGTGGGCACCAAACTTGTAGAGAACGGCCCTTTGCTTATTACCCACTGGGGCATGAGTGGACCGGCCATACTGAGGACATCAGCGTGGGCTGCGAGAGAACTGGCAGACCGCAACTATCATTTCACCATACACATCAACTGGCTCAACGATATAACCGATGCGGAACTGAAAGAGCAAATTCAAAACCTGCGCATTGAACAGGGCAAGCAACTGGTGCAGCACAAAAATCCCTTCGGCCTGCCAAGAAGACTTTGGGAGTACCTGGTGGTGCAATGCGGCGTAAAGGATGATACCCGCTGGGGAGAATTGCCGGCAGCTGCCCAGAACAAACTCATAGAAAATTTACTGCGCAACAGCTACGAAGTAAAAGGCAAGACAACCTTTAAAGAAGAATTCGTCACCTGCGGCGGCATCAGTCTGTCAGAAATAGACCCCAACACCATGGAAAGCAGGAAAACTCCCGGTATTTATTTTGCCGGTGAGATAATGGATGTAGATGGCATTACCGGCGGTTTCAATTTCCAGGCAGCCTGGTGCAGCGCTTACATAGCCGCAAATGCCATGAGGACAGAAGCATAATTTTTCTGGGCACAATCCATTATTTTTATAAAAAACTACGACAACGAACTATGGCAATATTGGGCAAACTGGGACACTACAGCGGCGCAGGCCTTTTGATAATGAGAATTGGCCTCGGCGCCATGATGATAACACATGGTTACCCCAAGCTGATGGGCGGTACCGATCTCTGGACTAAAATAGGAGGAGCCATGAGCATGGTGGGCATAAATGCCTACCCTACTTTCTGGGGCTTTATGGCCGCCTTCGCAGAAAGCATCTGTGCCCTTTTTGTCATCCTCGGACTTTGGTTCCGCCCGGCATGCATTCTTATCTCTTTTACTATGATGATAGCTGCAATGCATCATCTTACCGATGCCAAAACAACCACCCCCCTGGGAGATGCCAGCCACGCTATAGAACTGGCCTTCGCCTTTTTCGGTTTGATATTTGTTGGACCCGGTAAATATTCAGTAGATAAGGGCTAATTCGTTGGCTAGACTCCTCTATTTACAGATAAATTTTATTATCATTGCGTAGCAATCGCTCAATTATGAAAAGACTAGTACTGAACATATCCCTTTTAATGCTTGGCTCAGTTTTGCTCTCCTCCTGCTACAACAAACGCTGGGATTGCCTGTGTACCGATACGGCCAACCAGGAATTTCTGGAAGATGTTATTGCCAACTCTAAGAAAAAAGCCGGTGATAAATGCAAAGCGCTGGAGATCAGCGGCAAGTTCCAGAGAACAACTGAATGTACCTTACAATAACAAGCTTCTGCTATATAAAAAGCCTCCTGTAGCACGACTGCAGGAGGCTTTTTATATGTACCATTTCTTTATAGCATCACCGGCTTAATATCAGCCTTGGCTTGGTCCAGGTGTTCTTCCACTTCATCCTGGAAATCTTTCCACTCCTCCTTAGTCACAGTTGGCAGTTTCTTCAGGTCCCCATTCAGCTCAGCTTTGGTAGCTTCCAGCTTCAATTTGTATTCACCCGATTGCTCCTTTGCCTTGTCGTCCATCTTCTTTTGATCGCGGTCTATTTTATCTATACGCAGTTCTATGCGCTTCATAGCCATCTCTATTTTTTTCCTCAGTCCGTCTTTGTTTGCATCCTGTGCCTGGGCAGAATAAGATACAGAACTGCCTATCAATAGAAGTATCGCGAGAAATATTTTCCGGATCATTGCTGGAGATTATAAAACAAACATAAGGTGAAATATCAATAATATTGGTTAATTTCTATACAAAATCGGGTGTTATTAAAATCATTCTGTTAAACTTTTGGTATAAATATCGCCGCTAAGTCTGCATGAGATCATTTAGTGTAATATGGCTGCTTTTACTTCTGTCATTTTGCCATGTGGCAAGGGCACAGGATACCCTGAAGCAAACCATATATGGAATAGTGACGGACGCAGAATCTAAAAAGCCGCTGGCAGGAGTGCTTGTGCTGGCTACATCCAACGAGCAGCTAAATGTCTTCACAGATGAAAATGGCCGCTATAGTATTGCGGGTATTCCTGTCGGTCGTCAATCTTTTCGTTTTAGCTACGTGGGTTATAAGACAGCCTTTGCCAACGAGATATTGCTTACTTCGGGCAAGCAGATGCAATTAAATATTTCACTCACCGAGGAAGCGCAGCAACTGAACGAAGTACAAATAACTGCTGCGCGTGACCGCTCAAGAGCGCAGAATGATTTTGCTACATTGAGCGCCCGTAGCTTTTCTGTGGAAGAGGCAAAGCGCTATGCGGCCTCAGTTGCCGACCCGGCACGCATGGCTCAGAATTTTGCCGGTGTTTCCAACAATGGTGACCTGGAAAACCAGATTGTAGTAAGAGGTAACTCGCCAAAGGGTATCCTGTGGCGACTGGAAGGCATAGAAATACCTAATCCCAACCACTTTAGTGAACTGGGCAATTCAGGGGGAGCTATCAGCATGTTGAATGCAAATACATTAGGCACTACGGATTTTTATACGGGAGCATTTCCCCCTGAAATGGGTAATGCCCTCTCAGGAGTATTTGATCTTTCTTTCAGAAATGGAAATACAGAACGTGCTGAGCACACTTTCTCCATAGGCACATTGGGCGCGGAATTTGCAACGGAAGGTCCGTTAAAGAAAGGTTCCGGAGCTTCCTACCTCATCGACTACCGCTACTCCACCCTTATACTGATACAGGATTATTTAAGGCTCAATGGACTTGTTCCTAACTACCAGGACATCACTTTTAAGGCAAACGTGCCGACAAAAAAAGCAGGTACTTTTTCGCTCTTCGGACTCGGAGGATATAATACCGCTTATACTGACCCTGCCGAGGATAGTGCCAAGTGGAACGACAACACGCCCAACCTGAAGCTGAACCAAAATAGCCTGGTAGTAGTAACCGGCTTATCCCACCAATATTTTACCAGCCCTGATGCCTATATTAAAACTATACTCTCCTACTCTTACGACGATGCTGAGAAAGATGTAGACACGCTTAGTGTTGCCGAAGGATACTCTTCAAAACCTGTGCAACATTCTGCCTATAAGAACACCGCTATCAGGCTCTCCACTTTTTACAATGACAAGCTGAATAGCCACCATACTATCCGTACTGGTTTCGTGATACAGCAGCTGGCCTATTCATTGGATGAAGAATATCTCGATTTCGGCACTAAACAATGGAAAAATGTTTTGAATGGTTCAGGTTCTACCGAGCTTTACCAGGCCTACTTTCAATGGAAATACCGCAGTAACGACCAGCTGACATTTGTGAGCGGCCTGCACGGCTCCTATTACGCCCTGAATGGCCGTTACAGCATTGAACCGAGAGCATCAGCATCCTACCAATTGAATAAAAGCAAAGTCGCTATCTCTGCAGGCTTTCACAGCAAGCCTGAGCATATCTCTACCTATCTTTTTCAGAACGGTGCTTTGGGTACGCCTGCGTACTATCCCAACAAAAACCTCGATCTGCTCAGGGCTTTTCATACAGTGTTTGCTTACGACCTGATACTTCCTTTTAAGAGCAGGCTCAAAGTAGAGCTTTACTACCAGTACCTCTATAACATACCAGTAGAGAGCGACAGCAGCAGTGGCTTTTCGATCATTAATTCTGAGACTCTATTTAGTCTTCTTGATACCAAACCTCTATCAAGTACAGGTACGGGTAAAAACTATGGCGTAGACTTAACGCTTGAGCGACCACTGGCAGACAATTTTTATGTACTTTTCACAGGCTCGCTGTTCAGGTCTACTTACACTACTTTCAGCGGCCAAGAGTATCGCAGCCATTATGATCGAGGTTATCAGTTCAATGCTATAGGTGGTAAAGAGTTCCCACTGAGTAAAAAAGGCCGCAGTTTTCTCGGTGTGAACGCCAAAGTACTCTACAGTGGCGGTCAGCGGGAATCTCCTATTGACCTTGCTGCCTCTGTTGCAAGTGGACATGCTGAGTATTTGCCCGGACAGTATTATACCACGCAACTACCTTACTACTTCCGCATTGATGGTAGTCTCTACCTGAAAATGAACAGGAAAAAGGCCACACACAGCATTGAAATAGATATACAGAACATTAACAACAGGATGAACCTGTACTATATATACTACGATGCACGAGACCAGAGAATAAAGACAATAGACCAGGCAGGTATCATACCCACCATCAGCTACCGAATTGATTTTCACAGGTAGTGACGCGTACAGACGGCGAAGAGCCGTGCTGACGCTTTAAAAAAGGCCGGTGTGTCACCGGCCTTTTTGATTGTTGTTATTTCGCAACTACATTGCTGCCC
>CAMPKR010000139.1 GCA_946887345.1 uncultured Bacteroidota bacterium
ATATATATTGGATTTTTTGAAATCTAAAAATACGGCGAATACGTAAAATTCCCCTTTTTTTTTAGTATCAGCAAACATTTATCGCTTTAACTTGCCAGATATTTGAAGCCAACCATCACCTAATGCTATCGGAAAAAGTACATGTTGTAACTGTAAATGAACTGGATGAACAAACAGGGACAATGGAAAAAATGGAGGCTCACCAGCTGGGCATACTCCACCGGGCGTTTTCAGTATTTATTTTAAACGACAATAACGAGCTGCTGCTACAACAAAGAGCCCAAAAAAAATACCACTCCGGCGGCCTTTGGACGAATACCTGCTGTTCTCATCCAATGCCCGAAGAAAATACCGTTTCCGCGGCTGAAAGACGGCTAAAAGAGGAAATGGGCATTGAGTGCAGGGTGGATCCAGCTTTTACCTTCCTATATAAAGCCGACGTGGGGGATGGGCTCATTGAGCACGAGTATGATCATGTTTTTATAGGGCGCTATTCGGGGAAATGCGATGCCAACCCTGATGAAGTGAGTGGCTACCAATACCTATCGCTCGACGAAATTGAAAACTGGATAAAAAAACGGCCTGGCGACTTTACTGTATGGATGAGAATTGCCTTTCCCCGCTTTCTCAATTATCTTGAAAAAGAAGAAAGAAGTTAGTACTGATAGCAACCTATATCAAAAGGAATGTCCCAGATTTTATCATCCAGGTCGTTACCAATGTTAACCAATTTGCCATTATTAATAGCAGGAGAACCTGCATTTAGATGAAAATCGAACTTAGATGGATCTTTAAATAAGGGATCGTTGTTTACCAGGTTATTGAGCTCACTAATATAACCGGGCATAGGATCTTCAGAAGTATTCTTCCTTATTATGCAATGTTCAAATGCCAATTGATACGCAGCTCCATCTAACTTGTCCAATACCAGCTCGTTTGAAAGTGAGCCCCAAATAATACAATTGACAAATGAACTGTTTGAAAGGTCACCCACTATATATTCGGTCTCGCTTTTCTTAAAGTAGTTAAGAACTGCAACGGTGGGGTTATCTATATGACTGACCTTGTTAGTACCAAAATTTACAAAGTCGCAATTAGTGAAATTGTATTGACCACCCTGGAAAATGGCCAGTGCTTGTGCCCCGCAGGTGTGAAAGAGGCAGTTTTCCGCTTTCACTACTGCAGTAAAACATATCAGGCCATAACCGATGGAATTTTCAACAATGACGTGTTTTAATTCTACATCTGCCGTTCCTGACGTATCCGTCGTAGCGTACAAAGCTGCCGGTAAGCCCGCACTCGCATTGCCACAGTTTTTCAATACCGCGTAATCTAACACGCTATTGTCGCTGGAGCCCAGGAAGAATATACCCCCCCATTCGCCGGGATAGCCCTCATAGCCAAAATACGCTCTATCGAGCCTGTCACCCTGGAACACTACACTATCGCTTTTCGTCCCATTTACTTTTAACGTACCAAGAACATATAAATTCGAATTGGCATGCATGTATATCCTGCAACCCGCTGGGATTGTTAGCGTTTCATTCCTGTCTACGGCAGCGCTGTTGATTATAACGTATGGCTTGTCTGTTAACCATGTTTGGGTGGTTAAAACGCTATCGTAAATGTAGTACGCATTTTGCCCGTAGGCGACCAGAGGGAGTGAATAATCATTCCCGTTCATAGTGGCTATTACCTGGTCTTCTACAACGAAGGGGGTGTTTTCATTTGTCGGGTCGACATTTACCGTGGCAAAGACAAAAACACTATCATTAGGCGCTATTTCTATATTTTGAACAGATTTACCCTTGTAACCGTCTACATTCAGGGCAAAATAAGAGTTATTTCCCCCAGCCAGCCTGACTGAACTGATCTTGATTCTTTGAGGCTGCGGATTATATATCTTAAAACTTGCCGTAAAGCTGCCCTGCGCTGTAAAAACGGTATCAAATGCCAAGGTGTCTGTAGAATACCTCAAATCCCCCCCACTGCTGAGAAAGCGTTCCTTTTTACAGGCACTTTGTGTGAGCATCAGGAGGCCACCTAATATCAATACAACATATAAAAAACTAATCCGCATCAAATGCTCAGAGTTAAGCGAGTAAAGTTAAACAAGTGTATTAATAACGGCTGAAACTAAAAAATATTTTTACCGGCCTCGCCTTTAGATGGGGGAATACCCAAAAACATCTCGTTGGCTTTGCATACCAGCACATCAAATTATACTTTTGCCTGTAGCTATGGGCTGTATTACCTTACTTACCGATTTCGGCTTGCATGACGCATCAGTTGCATCAGCCAAGGGTATACTAATGCAACATGCACCCCAATGCCCCATTATAGACATTTCTCATACCAGTGAACCCTTTCACCTGCAGCAGGCAGCATACCTGCTTATGGCCGCGCATCCCAGTTTCGCACGCGGAACATGTCATGTGGCCTTTTTTGATGTAATGTCGGAGGAAAACCCTCATCTTATTCTCTGCCAGAAAAATGGCCAGTATTTCCTTGCTCCCGACAATGGCCTCCTGGCGCTTGCCTTCCCGGGTGGTCTTGAAAATGTTTGGCAATGCTATGAATTGAAGGAACCCCACACTTTCAAAGATTGGATACATACCGTTGGTAGTATTGTCGCACAGCTACAAACAAAAACCCCTGCCCAGCTTAAACTCCCGCGGAGTGTGCTCAAAAATGCACCACAGCAATGGCAGCTTAAGGTGGATGTAAATACCGTGGAATGTCACGTTATCTATATCGACCGGTTTGAAAATGTAGTGATCAATATTACCCGTGAACAGTTTAATGAAATAGGAAACGGAAGGCCATTTCGTATTCAGTTTATGCGTGATGAAGAAATAACGGAGTTAACACCTTATTACGCCACCGTAAAAGAAAGTGAGAAGCTCTGCCGCTTCAACTCAGCTGGTTTCCTTGAAATAGCAATTAATCGCGGTAAGGCTGCTAGTCTTTTCGGATTCCGCCTACACAAGGAGCATCACATGATCTACCATACCATTAAGATCTTCTTCGAATGATAGTGCGTATCGTACAAATGACATTTAGAGAGAACGAAGTGGAGAATTTCGGAACACTGTTCGATGAACGTAAGAAACTTATCCGCGCCTTTGAAGGCTGCAGTCACCTGGAACTCTGGCAAGACGCGCACAAGGCTAATGTCTTCTTCACTTACAGTATCTGGCAAAGCGAAGCACATCTTAATCACTACCGCTTCTCTGAATTGTTTAAAGATACCTGGGCTCGAACCAAAGCCCTGTTTGCCGAAAAACCGCAGGCATGGAGTGTTACTCAAAAAGTAATACTGGAATAAGCATCGTGTGAGTATTTCCTTGATCAGACTAGCCAAGGCTGCAGTGCATCTGCCAGAGTACGATCATTACCCAGACGTGGAACTTTGTTTTGGCCACCCAATTTACCGATAGACTTCATGTACTCTATGAAGGTATTTTTCTTCATCGGCCTGATCTTCAGTTCCTGCAAAATACTGCCCTTTATCAGATCATCGTAGTAAATATTTTTTTCTCGTAATAGCTCATTAATTGTATGAGCAAAAGCTGCCACATTTTCAGGAGTCTGTTCAAACTCTACGAACCATTCGTGGTACGGAAGTTCACCATCAGTTTGGATTCGCGGTGCTACCGTAAACTCTGTGATACGAGCGTTGTGTTTCTTCGCTGCTTCCTTCATCGCATAATCAACTTCTTCACCAATCACGTGTTCGCCAAACGCCGAAATAAAGTGCTTAATACGGCCACTTACCACTAACCTATACGGTTCTGTACTCACAAATCGGACTGTATCGCCGATGTTATAGCCCCAAAGACCTGCATTGCTGTTAATGATTAACGCGTAATTCTCTCCAACTTTTACATCCTGCAATGAGAGACGAGTAGGATTTTCATTGAAAATCTCAGTGGCCGGAATAAACTCATAGAAAATACCAGCATTGCTATTGAGGAGCAGCCCTTCCTGGTCCAGCGTATCCTGGAAAGCGAAGAAGCCCTCCGATGAAGGGTATGTTTCAAGGAAATCGACATGACTTCCGAGACTTTCCATTAATCTTTCCCTGTATGGTTCGAAATTGACACCTCCGTGTACTATTACCTGCAGATTAGGAAACAGTTCCTTTATTTTCTTCCCCTCACTCCGCTCTACCAACCAGTCAAAATACATCTGTACCCATGGAGGAATGCCACTAATAAGGGTCATATCCTTATTTATCGTCTCCTCCACTATCTTGTCCAGTTTTTGCTCCCAGTCATCTATGCAATTCGTTTCATAGGAGGGTAATTGGTTACCGCGCAGGTAGCGGGGCACAAAGTGATTCACTATACCGCTAAGACGGCCGGTAGGTATGTTTCCTACCCGCTCCATTTCAGGAGAGCCGGAAAGAAATATCATTCTGCCATCTGCAAAAGCTGTATTCCCGCTTTCGGCCATATAACAAAGAAGTGTATCGCGGGCTGCATTTATCTGGTAAGGAATAGAATCTTTGGTAATTGGTATGTATTTAACGCCACTGGTCGTCCCGGAGGTTTTGGCGAAATATATAGGCTTGCCTTTCCAAAGCACGCTTTCTTTCCCCTCTTTAATCCGGTCAATATACGGCCGAAGTGCTTCGTAGTCTCTTACCGGTACTGCTTGCCTGAACTCGTCGTAAGTCTTTACTTCGCCCATATTCAGATCTTTGCCAATAACAGTACGGCTTCCGACCTTCAGCAATTGCTGCAAGATAGAATGCTGGTCGGCAACCGCTGTGGCCATCCCCTTACGAATCTTATTGTGAACGATAGAAGCGTAAGGCTTGGCTAAAAATGATCTTATTTTCATTTTCTATCTTGTGGGTCATAAAGGTATATATTATTTACAGCTGCTCATTAACCTTTCGATAAAAATGCAGTCAAAACAATCCACAAAACAGCTCTATATCGCTCTAATGGCGACAGCTGGTTTTGCGCTCTTATGGTCAATACCTGCAATTTTCAATGGTTATCCTTTGGTGACCGGCGATGCGGGCTCCTATATCAGGCATGCTTTTGACTTCCAGATACCGGCAGACAGGTCGCCTTTTTATGGCGTCTTTTTAGGCATTTCAAGCTTATGGAGCTCACTGTGGCTGGTTGTCGTTGTTCAGAACTTCTTGCTTGCCTTTATTTTTTATAGGTATGTGGTTTTGCTTACCGGTAGTCAACCTCTCCGGATTTACTTACTCCTTGCCATTATTACCGGTATTGGCACTTGTGTAGGTTGGGTTTCCTGCTACATTATGCCCGATGTATTTACCTCCATGCTTTTACTTCTGTCAATATTGTATTTATTGGACAAAAGCAGGAATAGATCGATTTCAGTAATCTATCTTTTATTGATATTTTTCTGCATAATAGTGCACAATTCCCACTATCTTATTTTCCTCCTTTTTATAACTACCGTACTGTTCCTGTCCTTCTTTCTTAAAAAAATACAGTGGCTTAGAAGACATACGCTTCAGTTATTAGGCGTCGGTGTGAGTGCTCTTATTTTCGTTTGTGGCCTTCATTATGCAAAGGGCTTTGGCATAACCATTTCTCCCGGCAGTCATGTGTTCCTGATGGGACGAATGGTTGAAACCGGCTTATTAAAAAAGTACCTTGATGCAAATTGCAGTGGGCATTCGTTCCGGTTATGCGATTTTAGCGACAAGCTCCCGGCCGACTTCAATTCCTTTTTATGGCAGCCTCAGTCGCCCCTCTACTCAACGGGTGGATGGGATAGCAGCAAAACGGAATACTCTGCCATAATTAAGGGCATTTTCCGCACACCTGAGCTTCGAAGGGAATTTATAGCTATGTCACTTGCTTCTTCCGCTCACCAATTTAGGGAGATAGAAATCGATTCCTTTATCTGGTCGTTAGGAGAAGGAAGTAGCCCATGGACATATATAAAAAAACATTTGCCTAAAGATCTGGACTATTACATAAATAGTAAACAGACACGGACTGGGGTAGAAACGGGCGGATGGCAGAACGTGCATTGGATTTTCTTTGCTATATCCTGTATTACCGCCCTTTTTGCCCTATCCCGGTTCAAAAGCGAAAATGAATATCCCCTGGTAATAGCCTTCCTGATAATATTTCTGTTTTTCTGCATTAATGCCTTGGTTTCCGGCGCCCTTTCTACGGTAACTCCACGTTACCAGAACAGGATATTCTGGATACTTCCGGCTACCAATTTTATTATATCCTTGCGGCTCCTGCACTCCTTGCGATCCCGAGAGCCGAGAAATCAATAAAAAATGAGATTTATTTGGATAAAAATGGAAAAATCTTATTACCTTTGCGCCAAATTATTTTTGGGAAGTCATGTTTGCGATAGTTAATATAGCCGGTCAACAATTTAAGGTTTCTAAAGACCAGGAATTGTTTGTTCATCGCCTCGAAGGAAAAGTAGGTGACAATGTAGAATTTTCAGATGTTCTTATGAGTAGCAATAATAATAGTGTTGCTTTAGGTGGTTCATTGAAAGTAAAAGCAGAAATTTTGGATCACCTGAAAGGTGACAAGGTTATCATTTTTAAGAAGAAACGCCGCAAGGGTTATCAGAAAATGAATGGCCATCGCCAGTATCTTACAAAAATAAAGATCAGCGA
>CAMPKR010000140.1 GCA_946887345.1 uncultured Bacteroidota bacterium
CGGAGGGGCTTTCAGATATAGTGCTTAAATACTATTTGTCGAGCTGGTTGTAGATGTAAACATCAGAGCTGCGGGCAATACCAAAGTATTGGAAAGTCTTGTTACGGAAACCCTTCTTCAGGTAAACGTCAGTGTCTGCGTCGTCTGCAACAGTCACCCAATCCTTATGCTTGCTTACTTGCCAGCGGTAAACAGCAACTGTGTTCGGGCCGCGGCGGGTAAGGGCGTAAAACTGGATGTGCTTGGACGTGTAACCCATTTTCAGCATCTGGTCGTCAGTATATTCGTCTTCTGCGATGCTGATATGATCTTTAGTTACAGGGTTGTACCATGAATAAACGGCTACACGGCTTGGTCCCGGGTTGCGGTAAGCCACGAATATCTGGGTTTTCATTGTCCATTTCCAGTTAAGCAGTTGTCCGTCTTGATATTCATCCTCAGCTACAGTTACGTACTCATTATCCTCAGGATTGTACCAGCGAAATACTCTTACAAGCTCGTCAGTCTGGGCGCTAGCAGTATTGCTAAAACCTAAAAATGAAGCCAGAACTGTTGTAACGAGAATGAAGGTTTTTTTCATAATTGAACGCTTTTTTTCTAAATTATGCTCCCAAAATACATAAAAAGTTTCTGGTCTTGCAAGTGATTTAGCCATTTTTTTTTGAATTGCCTCATTCCCGGTACCTCACCTTTGCTGAAATCCGCTATTTGACGTAGCTTTGGCCTCCTCATATGCCATGCTGTCAGGTAAAAACAAATAGCATGGCTTTTGATACTTATAAATTTTATTATAAAGGTAATAAGCTCCCTTTCGGAGCTATTTTAAGCTAACGAAATTGACACAAAATGATAGGTTTTCTCTCGAAATTATTTGGAGGCAGTAAGTCAGAAAAAGATGTAAAACGTATACAACCCCTAATAACTGAAATAAATCGCAACTACCAGGAATACCAATCCCTCACTAACGACCAGTTACGCAACAAAACACAGGAGTTTCGCCAACGCATAAAAGAATACCTGAAAGAAATAGATGCTGAGATAGCAGCCAAGAAAGCCTCTACTGATGCCCTTGATACTGAGGATACCCACGCCCGCGAAGCCGTTTTTGAAGAAGTAGACAAAATAATAAAGAGGCGCGATGAGCAGATAGAGGAAGTACTGGAGCAAATACTGCCGGAGGCCTTTGCCACCGTAAAGGAAACAGCCCGCCGATTTACCGAGAATGCCGAAATGGTATCTACCGCAACAGACCTGGACAGGGAACTGGCAACGAGCAGGCCTCATATAACCATAGATGGCAACCGCTCTATATTTACCAATAGCTGGCAGGCGGCAGGTACTCCCGTACAGTGGAACATGGTGCATTACGATGTGCAGCTGATAGGCGGTATTACCCTGCACGAGGGCAAAATAGCTGAAATGGCTACGGGTGAAGGTAAAACCCTGGTTTCTACGCTTCCTGCCTACCTGAACGCCCTGGCGGGTGAAGGGGTGCATATAGTAACAGTGAACGATTACCTGGCCCGTCGTGACCAGGAATGGAACGGAACCATCTTTGAATGGCTGGGCCTCGTTACCGACTGTATAGACAAACACCAGCCAAACTCTCCTGACCGCCGCAAGGCCTACCTGGCAGATATTACCTATGGTACCAATAACGAATTCGGTTTCGACTACCTGCGCGATAACATGGTGCATCACCCCGATGAAATGGTGCAGCGCAAGCACCACTTTGCCATGGTGGATGAGGTGGATAGCGTACTGGTGGATGACGCCCGTACCCCGCTGATCATCTCGGGTCCGGTGCCTCGTGGCGACGAGCAGCAGTTTCACGCCCTGAAGCCCCGTATAGAGCGCCTGCTGGAAGCACAAAGAAAGGTAACCAACCAGAGCCTGATAGAGGCCAAAAAGTTGATAACAGATGGTAAGCCTGACAAAGAGAACGGCGGTCTGCACCTGTTCCGTGCTTATCGCGGTCTCCCGAAGAATACTGCCCTTATTAAATACCTGAGTGAAGAAGGCAATAAATCAATTCTTCAGAAAGCGGAACACTATTATATAGGAGAGCAGCAGCGCAACATGCCGAAGGTAGATGCGGAACTGTTCTTTACAATAGATGAAAAGAATAACAGCGTAGACCTGACTGAAAAGGGCCTGGCCCTGATAACTGGTTCAGGTGAGGATCCAAACTTCTTTATACTGCCTGATATAGCCACCGAGCTGACGGCTATAGAGAACATGGGCATACCTGAAGAAGAAATAAGACAACGTAAGGATGCCCTGATACAGGAATATGCTATCAAGGCCGATCGTATCCACTCTGTGCAGCAGTTGCTGAAGGCATATACGCTCTTTGATAAAGACATAGAGTATGTGGTGATGGATGGTAAGGTGAAAATAGTAGACGAACAAACAGGTCGTATACTGGATGGCCGCCGCTATAGCGACGGTCTGCACCAGGCGATAGAAGCGAAGGAAAATGTGCAGGTAGAAGCTGCTACACAAACATTCGCTACTGTTACCCTGCAGAACTACTTCCGTATGTACCACAAGCTTTGTGGTATGACCGGTACTGCCGAAACGGAAGCAGGCGAGTTCTGGGAGATATACAAGCTGGACGTGGTAGCGATACCTACCAACAGGCCGATATCGCGTAAAGACCAGCAAGACCTGGTATATAAAACCAAGCGTGAAAAATATAAAGCCGTAATAGACGAGATAGAAGCACTCACTGCTGTTGGCCGTCCTGTACTGGTAGGTACTACATCGGTAGAGGTGTCTGAATTGCTGAGCCGCATGTTGCAGCAAAAGAAGATCACCCACAACGTACTGAACGCCAAGCAGCACTCGCGTGAAGCACAGATAGTAGCTGAAGCAGGTTTGCCCGGTGCTGTAACCATCGCCACCAACATGGCCGGCCGTGGTACGGATATCAAGCTCGGCCCCGGCGTGAAGGAAGCTGGTGGATTAGCAATCATAGGAACAGAGCGTCACGAAAGCCGTCGCGTTGACCGCCAGCTCCGTGGTCGTGCAGGTCGCCAGGGCGATCCGGGCACTTCACAGTTCTTCGTGTCGCTGGAAGATGACCTGATGCGTTTGTTCGGTTCTGAGCGTATTGCTTCGCTGATGGACAAAATGGGCCATAAAGATGGCGAGGTGCTGCAGCACAGCATGATCTCTAAATCTATAGAGCGTGCGCAGAAAAAAGTAGAAGAAAACAACTTTGGCATACGTAAGAACCTGCTGGAGTATGATGATGTGATGAACAAGCAGCGCGATGTAATATACAAGCGCCGAAACCACGCGCTCTTTGGCGAGCGCCTGAACCTTGATCTTGACAATGCACTGATAGACGTCTGTATAGACCTGGCTACGCAGTTTGAAGCTAACCGCGATTATGAGGCGTTCCGTATAGAGGTGATGAAACACCTGGTGATAGAGCCTGAAGTGAGCAAGGAAGAATTTGAAAAAGGTAACCTGGAAGAAATAGGAGATAAACTGTATCACCAGGCCAAAGATTTCTATACAAGGAAGTCCGCAGCATTGCGTGAGCATATTTTGCCTACGTTAACACAAATACTGAATGATAATCCGAATGTAGATAACATAGCTATACCATTTACCGACGGTATGCGTGGTCTGCAGGTATATACTAACCTGGGGCAGACGGTGGAGCAGCAGGCCCGCCCGGTAACACAGGAGTTGGAAAAGGTGATGACCCTGGCCATGATCGACGATGCATGGAAAGATCACCTGCGTGCCATGGACGATCTGCGCCAGAGTGTAAGGAATGCCACTTACGAACAAAAAGATCCGTTGCTGATCTACAAGTTTGAAGCTTTCAACCTCTTCAAGCAAATGCTGCTGGAAACAAACCGTAATATAGTTTCGTTCCTGCTGCGCTCAGGCATACCGATGCAGGAAGCACCACAGGAAGCCGCTCCGCCACAGCATCATACCGACATGAGCAAGATGCGTGCGAACAAGGATGAAATAGACGAGCGCGGACAGGCATATGGCGCTAACGAAGAAGATTACTATACCGAACCACAACAGGAAACTGCCGTAAAGCGCACCCCTGTACAGGCAGGCCCCAAGATTGGTCGTAATGATCCTTGTCCTTGCGGAAGTGGTAAGAAATACAAGAGCTGCCACGGAAAGGGAATACAATAATTGCTAAGAAAAAAATGATATAAGTGAGTGCTGTCTTGACAAAGGCAGCACTCATTATTTTACGATAGCTATATCACCCTTCAGCAGGATTTTCTGCCCGTTACCACAGATAAACTGGACATAATAGACATAACCAGCGGGGTCAAGTATGCGGCCTTTATAGGAGCCATCCCAGCCTTCTTTGGGCTCATTGGCGATGAACTTCTCCCGTTCGAAGATCTTCTCTCCCCAGCGGTCGTAAACGGCCATATATTCTATCACCATGGAGATTCCGCTCTGCGGATAGAAATAATCATTGTTGCCATCCAGGTTGGGAGTAAAACTGTTGGGCAGGAATACATCCGTTTCAGCACAAGAGGTACGGATAAGAATATCATCTGCTGCAGTACAGCCACCATTGGTAACAGTGGCCACATAGCGGATGTCTTTTTCAATGAAAGCTGTTGGGTCAGCACAATCATCGCAGCTAAGGTTAAACGGGGGAGTCCAGGTAATAGAGAGGGCATTGCTGGTGTCGGCATGCAGGTCAATGCTTGTCCCGCTCATAGCTTTGATATCGGGGCCAAGTGATACTTCAGGCATCGTGTGGACTGTAACCGTTTGACTGAGTGTATCGGTATAGCAATCATTTTGTTTGATGATGACCGTATATACTGTTGTTTGCTCAGGCGAAGCTGTAGGATTATACGTGGTGCTGTCACTCAAACCTTCATCAGGCGACCACCAGTACTGAATACCACCTTCGGCAAAGAGTTGTGTGCTTTCACCTGTACAGATATGTATATCGACTCCAACTGAAGTTGGGTGCTTGTCAACTACAGATATTGTAACATCATCGCTGCCCTGGCAGCCGTTAACGTCAGTACCGGTTACTATATAGGTAGTGATAGTGGTCGGAGCAGCTACAGGATCAGCGCGGGCGGTACAGGAAAGTCCCGTGGCCGGCGACCATACATAGCTATCAGCACCCATAGCATGAAGCGTAAGAATATCTTTCCCCGGACAATAAACAGTATCATCACCTGCATCCACGTCAGGCAGGGGATGAGCAATGATGGCTACGGATGCCGTCTCAGTGCAGCCATTGTCATCTGTTACAATTGCATTATAGCTACCGGCAGGAAGATTAACAGCGGTGCTGGTTGTCTGTACAGGGTTACTATTCCATACATAGGTATAAGGAGGTACACCACCCGAAGCAGTCACCTCTGCAGATCCCTGCGCCTCTCCCACACAGGAAGCAGTTAACGCCAGTGCTGATAAAGCAAGTACCGGTGGCTCAGATATAGTTACAGTTGCTGAATCTGCACAACCGTTGGAATCAATAACAACAACATTGTAAGTTCCCGCAACTAGACTGCTTTGCAAAGCAACTGTACCGCTATTACTCCACATATAAGTATAAGGTGCAGTGCCACCTGTCGCACTAACTTCAGCAGTGCCTGACGCGTCACCATGACAAAGCACATCGCTGCTGCTAAGGATAGAGGCATCCAGAACGGCAGGTTCAGTAATTGTCACAGTAGTAGTTCCCTGGCAGTTAATGGCATCTGTAACAGTTACTGTATAAGTGCCTGCTGAAAGGCTGCTAACAGAAGACGTAGTAGCACCATTGCTCCAGTTGTACGTATAGGGTGGTGTACCTGTACTAACGGAAACCGTAGCCGAGCCATCTGCTGATCCATGACAACTAATGTTGCCAGAAGTAGTATTGAGCGTTAACGAAGCTGATTGAGTAATAGATACAGTAGCGGTACCCGTGCATCCCAAAGCATCTGTCACATTCACCGTAAAAGTTCCTGCACCAAGGTTAGAGCTTGTCTGTGTTGTTGGTCCGTTGCTCCAGCTGTAGGTGTAAGGCGCAGTTCCACCTGTTCCCGTCGCTGTAGCCCAGCCATTGTTCTGTGAGCAGGTAGCACTGGCCGAATTGATACTAATAACAAGAGCAGGGTTCTGAGTTATAGTCACCTGTGCCGTATCTGTGCAGCCCTTGCTGTCAGTAACAGTTACAGAATAAGTACCCGCAACAAGTCCGTTGACAGAAGCTGTTGTTCCTCCGTTGCTCCATAGATAACTATACCCCGGTGTTCCACCAGAAACAGCTGCAATCGCAGACCCTGTGCTTTGTCCTGCACAGTTTATATTATTTCCCGAGGCTGTAGCCACCAGTTGCGGCGGCTGCGTAATATTGATACTTCCTATACCTGCACAGCCGTTCTGATCCGTAACGGTTACAGTATAGATGCCGGCCGGCACATTATTTATTGTTGCCGTATTGCCTCCATTACTCCAGTTATAAGTATAAGGACCGTTTCCCCCGGTGACCGTTACGGTTGCAGAACCGGTACTTTGGCCATAACAACCAACATTGGCAGAAGCTGTGAAGAAAACAGTTAACGCAGTGGAAGTATTGATTGTAATGTGCACAGTATCAGTACAGCTTTTTGTATCAGTAACAG
>CAMPKR010000141.1 GCA_946887345.1 uncultured Bacteroidota bacterium
ACCATATATCATAGTCCAGGCCAGTGGAGCCCAGAAGTCCGCACTATCACCACCTATATAAATATTAGGATCGAACTCAGTCAGCAGGGTGGCAAAATCGATATTCATACCCAATGCCAGCGGGATAAGGCCAAGTATGGCTGCTGTTGCCGTCAGCAACACAGGTGTCATACGCGTACGTCCTGCCTCTACTATTGCTTCATATGGTTCCATACCCTCCTTAAGCATCAGGTCCATAAACTCTACGAGCAGGATACCATTCCGCACCACTATACCTGCCAGGGCAACGATACCTATACCGCTGATGGCGATGGAGAATGGGGTTTTGAACAGGGCTACCCCCATAATAACGCCAATAAGACTAAATAATACTTCGCTGAGAATGATCACTGTTCTGCTGAACGAGTTGAACTGCATTACCAGCAACAGGAATATCAAAGCTATAGATGCAAGGAAGGCATTCCCCAGGAAGCCCATCGTTTCTGCCTGTTCTTCCTGCTGGCCACCCATCTTAATATTGATACCTGCCGGCGCATGGAATGCATCCAGTTCGGTTTGCACCTTAGCCACAACCTCATTCGGGTTAAACCCGGTAAGTACATTTGACGAAAGTGTTATGATACGTTTCTGGTCCTTGCGCTTGATACCGCCGTAAGTAGTGGCGTAACGCACGTCGGCAAAGGCACTCACCGGCACCTGCCTTACAAGTCCACCCATACCCATGTCACGGAAGATAACCGGCATGTTGCGAACGGCATTGATGTCTTCACGCTGTTCCTTCTTCAGGCGGAGCGTAATAGGGTAGTCGTCATTTGCATCCCGGAAGCGTGATATTTCCTTGCCAAATACTGCCGTACGTAAGCCCCCTACCACCTGGCCTGTAGTGATACTTTCGTTGTTCATGCGTTCACGGTCCAGGTCGAAGACGATCTCAGGGTTTTTAGCCTGGAAGTCTGCACGTAATTCTTCCACACCGGCTACGTTCTTTGATGCCAGGTATTTCTTCAGCTTGTCGGAGGTAGAGACCAACGAATCAAGGTTATCTCCCGTAATTTCTATTACGACTGGCTTGGGCAAAGGCGGACCACCACTTTCTTTATCAACGGTTACCTCAGCACCCGGGACGCCTTTGATGGCCGCGCGTATCTTTTCAAGATATTCCGATGAAGAAGCTCCATGACGGTCTGCAAAGCCGACGAAGGCAACTGTTATCTTACCCTTATTCGGGAAATTACCCATTTCACCACTGGTCGGATCTATCGCACCAACAGTTACGTTGGATATAATAGACTTAACGATCGGGTTCTTTTTGCCTTTTTTCAGGTCTATATCCAGTGCTTCATACACCTTCTTTTCCAGGTCGCCAAGTACCTTGTTAGTATATGCCTGGTCGGTACCCACCGGCATATTCAGGTATACATAGGCGAAGTTAGGCTGCTGGGTAGGGAAGAACAACACTTCCGGCTTTCTTACGGCAAAGAGTACAATAGCGAGAATGAAAAGTACCACCGTGCCCACTACAATTCTTCCGGGACGGGCGAGTGAACGCTTCAGCCATCTCGTATACCAGTCCTGGAATGCCGGCCATGCCTTAGTCTGGAAGCCTTTGATCCACTTGGAAAATACATATTTCTCCAGCTGGATAAAGATGTATATAAGCAATACAAAATTACCCATGCCTATGCCTCCGGCGAGGTAGCAAAGACCAGCAATGGAAAGGAATATGATAAGCAATACTTTATCGCGTTTAGTAAAACGGCGCCTGGCCTGAGCCTCGGCGTGGTCATCATGCTTCATAAAATCAACCGCGAATACGGGATTGATAACGTAAGCCACCAACAGTGACGCTATAAGCGTAATGATCAATGTAATAGGCAGGTAAAACATGAATTCACCAATAATACCCTTCCAGAATGCAAGCGGTATAAACGGCATTAATGTCGTGATAGTACCTGTCAGCACAGGAAGGAATACCTCTCCTGTGGCGTATTTGGCGGCCTGTTTAATAGGCATTTTGTTGGTAGTGAATATCCGGTGCGTATTTTCTATCACTACAATGGCATCATCCACCACTATCCCGAGTGCAAGCAGGAACGAGAACAGCACGATCATGTTCAGGGTAAAGCCCATAACAGGCATTACCAGGAACGCGATAGCGCAGGACAACGGTACAGACATGGCTACGAATAAGGCATTGGTAACTCCCATGAAGAACATGAGGATGATAGTCACCAGCAGGAAGCCTATGATGATTGTATTGATCAGGTCGTGAAGGGTAGTCTTTGTCTGCTCTGATTGATCGCCGGTAACAACGATATTCAAATCTTTAGGCAGCTCCTGTTCCTGCATCTCTTTTATTAGCTTCTCAATTTTCTCAGAGGCATCTATCAGGTTTTCTCCGGAAGCCTTGATAATATTCAGGGTGATTACATTCTTGCCATCCAGGCGGGCATAGCTCTCTTGTTCTTCAAAGCTGTCTTGCACATCGGCTATGTCGCGCAGGTAAATAGAACGTCCCTGCTGATTTTTAATGATAACGCCACCTATCTGCTCAGCCGTCTTGAATTCATTACGTACGCTAATGATACGCTTCTGGTTGTTCATAGACACCTGCCCCGGCGTTGCAGAGATGTTCTCCGCAGCCACTGTGCGTTCCACATCGTCAAAAGTGATACCCGCAGCCTGCATTTTGAACATATCCAGGTTGATCTGGATCTCGCGTTCCAGGGCACCTACCATATCCACGCGCTTTATCTCTTTTAGTTCTTCTATTTTGTCCTGTACGCGGTCAGAATACTTCTTCAGCCTGTTTAGGTCATAGTTGCCCGATATATTCACAAAAAGTATCGGCAGCTCCGAAAGATCTATATCCATTACCTGCGGTTCGTTAGGTAGTGACTGCGGCAGCTCGGTGCGGGCTTTATCCACTGCATCCTTTACTTCACGTTTCGCCTCCTTTACTTCCACATCGGTATTAAATTCTACTATCACTACCGAAAAATCCTGGAAGGAGTTACTGGTTACCTTTTTTACGCCTGTAAGATTCTTTACTTCCTTTTCTATCGGCTTTGTCACCAGGTTTTCCATGTTTTCAGGAGAAGTGCCGGGGTAAATTGTCTGCACATATATCTGTGGCAGTTTTATTTCCGGGAAGTTTTCCTTAGGCAAGGCATTGTAGGCCATCAGGCCCGCAAGGGTAATAATGACTGTTATTATGTATACGGCTGTCCGGTTGTCGATGGCCCAGCTCGATAACTTAAACTCTTTAAATTTGTCTTTCATTGCTCAATGTTGATCTGTGTGTGCAAATGAGTTTTCTTACTTTACGCTGATAGGTGCGCCGTGGTCCAGCTCCTCGTAGCCTTCCACTATTACCTTTTGGCCGGGCTCCAATCCTGAAAGGACTTCTACCATACCATTTGAATTCTTTCCGCTAACGATAGCTACAGCCTTGGCAACCTTGCCATCAGCTACATACAATATTTCTCCCTCACCGGTCTTCTGAATAACAGATACCGGCACAGTTATGGCGCTCGCGCTGTTGTAGTTGGCTATCTTCATTTTGCAAGACATATTCGGGCGCAGCTTCTTATTGGCTCCCAGTTTTACTTGTACCTCGAATGCCCGGGAAACAGGATCTACCGATTGACCCACGTGAGTAAGTTTCGTCACAATAGAATCAGTGCCATCAGGGAGTACCAGGATGACTTCGTCTCCGGCGTTAACTTTACCAAGGTAATTTTCACCAAGGTTGGCAGTAGCTTTCATTTTATCGAGGTCTACTACCTTGATGCCGTTAGGGTTTTGTGGTGACGCCATATCGCCCACCTTAAGGTTGATCTGGTCCACCGTACCATTAATCGGTGATACGATCCGGTACATATTACGTTCCGCAACTCTGGCGGCTTTCCCCGCTACTGCACTTTCGTAGTTTGCTTTAGCCTGGAGCAATTGTACTTCTGTCCCTATTTGCTGCTCCCACAGTTTTTGTTGTTTTTCATACATTGTCTTTGCCAGTATGATATTAGGTTCCATGGCTTTTATAGCCTGGTCAATGGCAGCGGCATCAAGGGAGGCCAGTAATTGACCTTTGCTTACTTTTTGGCCAACATGTACATGAATGCTCTTTACCGTCCCGGGGGCCTGGGAAGTAGCATTTACATTTTCCTCGCCGGTTATTTGCGATTGGATTTCAATGTAGGCAGTGAATGGAGCAGCCTGTACTTCCATTACTGATACCGGTATGGCTTTTCTTACAGTTGTGCTATCAGTCCTTGTTTCTATCTTTTCAGTCTTGTCTCCCCCGCATGATGCAAGTAGCAGGATGGCTGAGAGCAGGTATATTGAACGTTTCATCGTATGTTGATTGTGATGTGTTTTAATTTAAATTTTATTTAAAGTTCCCAAGTGCTTTTTGAAGGTCCGATTGCGCATTCACCGATTCCAGCAGCGTAGTGAAGTAATTATTTTGGGCGCGCAGTAGTTCTGTTTGTGCCTGGTTCACCTCTATATTGCTGCCCACACCTGCTTTATACTTTTTTTCCGCCAGGTCAAGTACTGTTTCCGCAAGCTGCATATTGCTTTCCTGGCTCTTCAGTTGTAAAATGGAGTTTCTGAAAGTTGTTCTTGATCTCTGAATATCAAAGTCAATAGCTAGTTTCTGCGAGTCGATACTGTTCCTGATTTTTTCTAAGTTCAGCTTTGCCTCTCTTACCTGGTTAGTACGCTTGAAGCCACTGAAAATGGGGACATTCAATTGCAGACCCGCAAAAGAAAAGAACTGATAGTATTTGTTGAATTCAAATACCTGGTTAAAAGTATTTGTACCGAAGTTGTATCCCAGGCTGCCCACCGCAGCAAGTGTTGGCAATGCTGCTAGCTTGTAGCGTTTCAGATTATATTCATTGAGTTTCTGCACGGTTTGCAGCAAAGAGTACTCTGTGCGCCTGCTATAATCCGTTTCACCGCTCCCAAGCACCAGGCCTTTCTCGAGTGTTTTTTCAACAGAGGTATCTGTTAGCACGATAGGCGCATCAATATCAAGGCCCATGGCGAACTTCAGTCCTTGTTCACTAACCTGCAAAAAGCTCTGCGCCCTCATGCTGTCCGTCAGAAGATTGTTCAGTTGCACATTGGTGCGGTCTACTTCAATTTTCTCAACAAAGCCATTTTCTTTCAACTTCTGCAGATCGTATGCAATATTTCTAAGCGAAGAAAGCGAGCGGTTAAGAATAGAAAGCTGCCTGCGCGCAATGACTATTCCGTAATATGCCCTCTGTACCTGGTAACGGATCATCTCTTCCGTCAGTAATCCTTTTTGGTTGGCCAGTTCCATCGCTGCCTTGCGTGCCTGGAGTCCAACCAATACAGATCCATCAAAAAGAATCTGGCTTCCGGTGGCGCTAGCTGTCGTACTATACCTTGGACTAAAAGCTACCGGTACAAAGGTGCCGGGCATTCCTATAAATTCACCAGGAACAAAAGCTTTCTGAAGGTTAAAGAATCCTGTGAAGTCTCCCTTACCATTTATCTGCGGTAGAGCTATTGATGTTACCTGCTTATTCTGTGCGTCCTGTATTTGCACATCCAGCCTGGCATTTTTGGCCGCCGCGTTGTTCTTTACAGCATAGTCCATTGCCGCCTGCAGGCTCAGTGCCATAGGCTGCTGGGCCGTTGCATTTTGTATGCAGGCTGTTACAAGCGACAAGCTTACTATTATTCGTCTCATGATTTTGTTGCGTGCTTTAGATATTTTTCCTTGTATTTGTGATATAGTTTTTCTCCTTTAGGGGTCATTATTCCGTAGAGGAATAGTTCGGTTATTTCATGGTTCACGGCCTTTAGGTCCTCGCGCTCATTCACCATCAGGTTAGGCTGCATCAGCAGCAGCGCCGACTCGATATGAAAACGCGCCACCAGGTCTACGTTCAGGTTCTCGCGGTAGAGGCCCTCTTCTATTCCCTGTTGCAGGTTTTTCTTTACAGCCTCTACATCCTGCGTCACCAGGCTTTCGCGAAATACCTTATAACCTTCAGGGTAGTAGCGTTGCAGTTCCATTATCACCATAGGGTTGGTCTGCTTGTACGAATGATCCATCATCGTTTTAATGCGCACCATCGCCTCTATGGCGTTCTCCGTATCTTCCATCATCGCGCGGCACTGGGTGTCCAGGTGGTTTTTGTACCAGATCACGGCCTCGCGCACTACTTCTTCTTTATTAGCGAAATGCTGGTACAGGGTCTTTTTAGAAATACCCGCTCTCCTGGCAATATCGTCCATGGTAATTGTCTTAAAGCCGTATTGGCTGAACAACTCCACCCCTGCACTGAGTATTTTAGTTAATGCTTCCATATTTGCGGGGCAAAACTAAGGAAACAAAATCTACGCGAAACGTTTCCTGAGTATATTTTGTTTCTATGGGTACCATCTAAAAAATTGATAATGATGTTAATGGCGGCCGTAGGGCTGCACTTCCCCCGGGTTTGAATTGTGCCTTGCGTTGAGTATATTTATTACCAAACTAAATCGGGCATACCATGGGTTTCTTTAAAGAATTCAAATCCTTCGCATTAAAAGGTAATGTAATGGAT